>NZ_JAXFPY010000024.1:0-3003 GCF_034179385.1 Anaeroplasma sp. | reverse complement strand
TTTATATACAAAGGATATTATTATGATAATGATATAGAAATGTATTATTGTCATAATAGATTTTATAATCCAAAATGGAGAAGATGGTTAACCCCGGATAGTCCTAATTATTTAAACATAGATACTCCGTCAGGTATGAATCTATTTATATATTGCAATAATAATCCTGTGATGTATTCCGATGGAGATGGTACGTTTGCGATATCGACTTTAATAATTGGTACTTTAATTGGGGCTATAGTTGGCGCAGGAATGTCAATTTATCAAGATTCTAAGGATGATAATTCTATAAATGGTAGTATCGGTGGTTGGGCATATGCTGGTTCAATAATTGGAGGAGCAGTTTCAGGCGCTGGTCAAGGGATCATTTCAACCATTTTATTAGGAATGGCTGGAAGTGTTATAAATAGTGTAGTTGGCAGTGGTTTTAATCCTGATTGGGAATATATGATTGTTGATTGCTTGATTTCAGGTGGATTATCTGCTATAGGATATGGTATTGGCCAAGGAATAAGATATGGTGTAGCTGGATTAGAAGCAAAAGCTTTGAAATCTATTGCTGGGAAAGTAGGAAATGGAACAATTAACAAATTGTTAGTGAAAATGAGAGCAGGAGTTAATATTGGTATGAAGAGTACAAACAAGATTGCTAATGGATTATTTGAAACGGAGAAGGATTTTATTGGTGTTGTAATTGAAAGTTTAGCTTCTTCAATACCAGATTTGATCTATAATTTATTTTAAATATGAATAAGCGTGTTTATTTTTCTTGGCTCACAGTCTTACCACCAATTCTTCTCATTTCATTCATATTATTTCATAACTACATAGAAAATATTATTTTAAGAAAAACACTTTTAATTATAACGTTGGTGTTATTCATTTTATGGCCATATTATACATTACTAGTTACTCCATTTATATGTTCTCCTAAAGATAGATTACCTAATAAGGTAAATATGCTTAGCTTTAATAATGACATCATTTGTAATCAATTAGATAGGAATAATTTCTTAGTATATTTATACAATAAAGAATTAAAAATTAATATGTCAGGTTGGATTTTTAAAAAAACTTATATACGAGATATAGTTTTAATGTATTATCATTTGAATTATTATAATAGAAATAAACTTAAATCATTTAAGTGTCTTGGTAAAAAATACTTTCCCGGTCAGAATATATCGATTTTATTCAAAATGAAAAATGGTAAGAATAAGAACTTGTATTTAATAAAAAATGGTATAGAAAAAAGAAGTTTCTTATGTAGTTTTAAGATATTTATCTTGTCTAGTCCTCTAGATAAACATACTAGATATCAAAAGGATAAGTATTACAGAAATGATACGGATTGGTTTTATATGTAATTCTTATTCGTTAGCCAAAAAAATTACAGCCTCATCTTTAGTGCATACTACATGTAAAAGTGGGCACTATAAAAATATGGGGGGGATAGGGGGACAAAACCCTTTCAAAAATCAGGGGGAGACCCCTATCAAATATTAGGGGGATTGCCCTATCAAAATTTAAGGGGATAAAAGGCGGTAGCTCGTAGTTGAGTTGCCGCCTTTTCCACCCATAAATTAGTATATTTTTATATTTTTATTGGTTCATTTCGATTTAAAGAGAATAATGCTCTGTTTCTAAATCTTATAAAATTAGTATAACCATATCCATCGTCTATTAGTCTACCTAATCTACCATTTGCCGATTCCATAGGCCCATTAGACATTCTTTTACCATTAACTCTTATAAACGAATTTACAATGTAGTACTTCCAGTGATCAAGCATAAATCCAAAGTTTACAAATTCCTCAAATTTTGATTTTTTAAATTGCTCTATATAATCTTCAAGCTTTGCCAAGGATTCTTCACTATATTCCTCTGTTAGATTAAATTCTCTATATGATTCTTTTAAACAATAAGCTGCTTTTAATCCATCATCTATAGATAATAATTTTTCTAGAACTGCGTATTTATCAACTAAATAGCTATAATGAGAATTAGGCTTTCTAACATATTTAATGATATTAAAATCTTCAACAAAGTAATAGTGAAAAGATTTCAATAACCAATAATAACCATTTCTATCAGAGTCTTTTTCGTTAGCGAATTTTTTTTGTATACGTAATCTAATTTTATCCATTGCGTCATTTAAGTGCTTAATTACATGGAAAGAATCTACACATATTCTTGCGTTTGGAAGGTATCTTTCTGCTATATCCACATATGTTTGCCACATGTCAATATTAACATATTGGACATTTAATCGCTCTTTTATAGGAATATGTATAAAGTATTCCTCTAACACATTCTTTCGTCTTGCATCTAACAAATCTAGTAAAGTATTGGACATTGGATCAAAGATTACAAAGGAGTATTTTGTCTTTGTTAATTTCTTGGAATAGATTTCATCAAAACATACTACCTTCGATAATTGATGACGGTTTAACTGGACCATTTCATCAAATATATCTATTACATGTTGAGTAGTAGTAAAGTGTTCTTTAGCTACTTCAGAGAATGTTTTTCTAGGATTTCTTAATTGATTAATCATTTGTATTTTTCCATAGTGGCTGATATTTTCTCCTATTGGATTGTTTTCCATAAAAGTGTGATTACAATCTTTGCATTTGAATTTCTTTTGATGGAATATAATAAATAAATGCTGCTGAGGCTTTATACAATGATTAATATGCTTTTCCTTGGTTTCTTTGATTACAGTATGTGTTGATTTGCAAAATGGACATCCTGTAATTCTCCTGTTTAAGTATAGATTTACTGTCATTTCAAAAGAGGTAGGCTCAACATAAAACGTAGTCTTATTTTTATCTACATCATAATGTTGAAGTCCTACAAATTTTAGTAATTCTGTGATATCATTATTCATGGGACCTCCTTTCACTAATTTTTGGGTAAACTAATGATAACATAGGTCCCTTTACTTTTACATTATGCTTTAAAATAACAGGGGGATTTAACTATATTTTTTTATCCCCCTAA
>NZ_JAXFPY010000022.1:0-2942 GCF_034179385.1 Anaeroplasma sp. | reverse complement strand
AATGAAATAAATAGCGTACAGGATAAGAGTTGTGCCCAAATTTTGGATACAACTCTAACTCCTGCAAATGGGATACCCATTTCAAAAGGTATGTCAGTTAGTGGTTATTCTATGTCTTTTGGGGCAGCTGCTGCTTTGGCAATAGGAGTTTCTGGGGTTGCATATGTGGGTGAATACTCAATACAACAAATTGGAAGCAATGATTGGAATTTTAAGGATGCTTTTCTCGCTGGTGCTAAAGGTTTGTGGAAAGGAACTATTTCCTTTGGATTTGGGTACATTGGAGGAAGAATTGGAATTATGAATGGTTTTGATAAAACTATTTCAAATAGTTTTTATTCCAATGTTGAAATGACCACCTCCAGATTTATAACATTTACTATACAATCATTAATTGGCGAAAGGAAAACGAAATTCTTATACAGCTTAATTGTTGGATTAATAAGATGGATTCTATAAAATGAAAAATGTCAAATATAGATTTATTAAGAAAAAAACATTAGAATTTAATGAAGATTTTGCTGAATACAGTATTATTGTGACAATACTTTTTTTAGATTCTTATGTGCTAATGAAGCAGAGTGTTGAATATGATCATTTAAGATTAAAGTCTGACAAAATGAATTATGATAATATATTGAATGAATTTGAGAAAATGACAGATATCCATTCTAAACTTGTATATAAGGGTATTTTAGAGGATAAGATTACAAAAGAAAAGCATTATTTGTTTTGCGCAACAATTAATAGTCAAGAATTAAAGATTTTGGAAAAGAATGCAGATATAAAAACATATACAAATTCGCTTTTGAGAGAATGTTATAAAAATGATGATAGGTATGAAATCACATATTATTTAAAAGAACATAATTCCGAGGGCTTATTCTTGTTCCTAATTCCTTTAGGATTGCTTCTTGCAATTGGAATATTTATTTATAACATAGTAAAAGGAAGAATTATATTTGAATTGTTGTTTGGATTTATTGGCCTATTAGTTGTGATTATAGCTGGAATATTTAATTATAGAAAAAAATAACGTTCAATTATTATCAATTGAGATTGAGATTATGCTACAATCCTTTTTTCTCTCCCCTATATATAACGATTCTTTAATAAATTAGATGTATAAGGAAGAACCGGACTTTATAAAAATCGATGTATGTTCTTTAAAGAGGAAACTAAAGGTAAAATTAATGGTGCAATTCTAGGGATGGAATTTGATTGGCTTGCACACAATGTTACATATCAAAGATTAAGTGCTTTAAACCATTTAGGAATAAACGATTTGTTTGGTAGAGATATGGATAAACTAATGGATCAAGCAACGGATGTTGATTTAGGAAAGACTATATTTGATGATGATCATGGTTGGATTGGGAATGTAATGAAAGGTGCATGTTGTGTCGCGAATCCTATTGGTACAGTAATTGATTTATTGACATGGTGGTGGAATAAATAATGAGTGCAAAAAAGAAGTTCTTGATTATTTTCTTTAGTATCCTACCTTTGCATATTCTTGTTGCGATACTTTTAGTTGCTCAAGTAGATATAAAACAAAAAGAAGAAAGATTAAAAGTTGAAGAAATTATTGATTCTGTTGAAGTAGATGATAGATTTGCTTATCGTCACCTTTCTTCTAGCATAGATTATAAGAATCAAGATTATGGAAATTATATAGTGGATAATGCTGATATAGAAACAGATTTTGTTTGCGAAGACTATATTGTATATCGGTTAACTAGGCATAAAAGATATGATTATTATTCAATTGATTCCAATGGATATAGTAAATTTTTAATGACCACGAATTTAGCTTTGAGCTTTAAGTATTATAAAGATAATGCGTTTTATATGATGAATGAAGATGATTTCTTTGTTTATGATATAAAAACAGAAGCTTTTGATGAAATATCTTTTAATGATTATTGTGAAGCTTTAGGACTTTCTTATTATGTGTCTTTAAATAGAAATAATTTGATTAAATTATATGCAGTAAATAATAGTAGAAGTAAAGTTATTTCCTTTGATGAATTAAGACAGAATGAATTAATAGATAATTTATTCAGATTGAAAAGAGAATTATTTTTTGAAGACTATTTCATTTTGAATAATACATTATTCATAACAATTTATATAGATGCATATCACGGAATTGTTGTTGAATATAATATCTTAGATGAAAGTTTTGATGTTGTGGATAAGATTATTGAAATGGATTGGAATAATGATTTTATACTCTTTTATCTTGAAAATGGAGTATCTTATCCTATGGAGTACCTATTCGATGGAAATGAAGTAAAAAATATATAGAGTCAAAGAAAGGAATGAATTAAAAGAATAAGATCTATTTGAATTCAATTAGTGTAATAGTATGAGTATAGGTAAAAAGAAGTTTCTGATTATTTTCTTTAGTATTTTATCAGGAATAGGCCTTATATATGAAATACTAATGCTGACTGTTTTTTTGGTGGATAATTACGAAGAAAAGGAAGATCAAGAAGCACTTGACGGTATTCAAGTTAATAATAATCTTATCTATTCGTCAAGACAGGATAGTATTCTTTATAAATCAAAGGAATATACTCTTAGTAAATATTTAGGAGACAATAATTGTATAGAATACATATGCGAAGATTATATTATATATAGCAAGGATACGAATCAGCAATATAGTTATTTTTCTATAGATTCTAAAGGGGAATCCACTTTATTGTTTCATTCTAATGTATCTTTAATATGGAACTTTTATAAAGATGGTGTATTTTATTTAAATCACATCAATGATTTCTATATATATGAGCTTGGCTTTGAAAATGTTCAGTCTATTCTTGAAGAAGACTATATAAAAAGAAAAGAAGAAGATTACAAAATTGTTCAAATTAATAATACCAGCTTGAATATAATAGATAATCATACAGGAAGTAGTAAAAAGGTACTCATCA
>NZ_JAXFPY010000117.1:0-26347 GCF_034179385.1 Anaeroplasma sp. | reverse complement strand
GAAGCATCGGCGCCAAGTCTTAGTGCAGTACGTACAGCATCCATAGCTACGTTACCACCACCAACAACAGCAACCTTCTTACCTACTGCAACTGGAGTATCATATTCTTTGTCAAACGCTCTCATTAGATTTACTCTTGTTAAGAACTCATTTGCAGATAAGCATTGATTTGCAGTCTCACCAGGAATTCCCATAAACTTAGGTAAACCAGCACCAGAACCGATAAATACGGCATCAAATTTATATTCATCAAATAATTGATCAATAGTTAATGTCTTACCAATAATAACATCTGTAATAATTTCAACACCCAAGGCTTTAACATTCTCTACTTCATGAGCAACTACTCTTTCCTTAGGTAAACGGAATTCAGGAATACCATAAACTAATACACCACCAGCCTTATGTAGTGCTTCAAAAATAGTTACAGCATAGCCCTTCTTAGCAAGCTCACCTGCGGTAGTTAATCCTGCAGGACCTGCACCAATAACTGCAATCTTCTTACCATTTGGCTTACCTGGTTCTGCAACCTTAAAACCATGCTCTTTTGCGTAGTCTGCAGTAAATCTTTCAAGCTTACCAATAGAAACTGCATCACCCTTTTTACCAACAACACATCTAGCCTCGCACTGCTTTTCCTGTGGACATACACGACCACATACAGCAGGAAGTGCAGAGAATTTTGCAATTTCCTTTGCTGCTTCTTCAAATTCCTTATTCTTTAAATGAGCAATAAAGCCAGGAATATTAATATTTACAGGGCAGCCCTCAACGCACTGTGGCTTTTTACAATTCAAGCAACGTCCTGCCTCTAAAACTGCTTCTTCTTCGGTATAACCTAAGCAAACCTCTTCAAAGTTATGAGCCCTTACCTTTGGATCTTGCTCAGCAATAGGTACTCTAACTGGATTTAATGCCATATTATTTGTCCTCCTTGCACTGACCGCATCCACCATGATGTGTACGGCCTTCTTCAAAGGCAAGCTTAGCTCTGCCTTCTTCTGTCTTATAGATGGCTTGACGACGCATTGCTTGATCGAAATCAACTAAATGTCCATCAAATTCTGGTCCATCAACGCAAGCAAATTTAACCTTACCATCAACAACGACTCTACAAGCACCACACATGCCTGTACCATCAACCATAATAGGGTTTAAGGATACAATCGTTGGAATATTATATTGCTTTGTAGCTAAACAAGTAAATTTCATCATGATCATAGGGCCAATAACTACTGCATGATTATATTCCTTACCCTGATTTTCAACTAAATCAGCTAAGCATTTCGTTACATTACCATTAAAGCCGTAAGAACCATCATCTGTACAAACATATAAATTAGTTGCAACTTTTCTCATCATATCCTCCATGATGATTAAATCCTTATTTCTTGCACCAATGATTACATCACAATCAAAGCCATGCTCATGCATCCACTTAACCTGTGGATAAACTGGTGCTGTACCAACACCACCAGCGATGAAGATAACTTTCTTTTTTGCAACCTCTTCCTTTGAACCAGTAACTAAGTCTGATGGCTTACCTAAAGGTCCAACGAAGGAAGCAAGATATTCTCCTTCCTCAAATTGAGCAAGCTCCAATGTAGATGCGCCTACAGGCTGGAATACAATAGTAACTGTTCCATCCTTTGGATTCGTATCTGCAACAGTTAATGGAATTCTTTCTCCATATTCTGTGTTTCTAACAATAATAAATTGTCCAGGAAGCGCGCTTTTAGCAACTAATGGAGCTAAAATATCCATCAAGTAAATTGTTGGGTTTAATTTTTCTTTTCTAACAATTTTATACATTTTATTTCCCCTTTCTTTTCGTCCAAATTAAATTATACCATAATCTGAGATTAAATGAACATAAAATTCCGGTTTTTTTTATATTTTTTCGAACAATTTATAAAAAATTTATTTTTTATAAGAATTATAGATTAGGGTTGCATCGCATAGGGCAATGGCAAGGCATGCCTCAAGCACAACCATAGCTCTTAATATAATTGCAGCATCATGTCTACCCTCTATTTCAAGCGTTTTAACCTTATCCTCTTTAAAATCAAAGGTATCCTGAGGCTTACCAATGGATGGAGTTGGCTTTACAAACACATTTACAACTATAGGATTACCATTAGAAATGCCACCATTGATACCTCCATTGTTGTTCGAACTTGTCTTGCCTTCTCTATCTATGATTTTATCATTAAATTCAGATCCCTTTAGGGATGTACCAGAAAAACCAACACCAAATTCAATTCCCTTAACACCGCCTACAGAAAACATCAAATGAGAAATGGTAGACTCTAACGAATCAAAATATGGCTCTCCAATTCCCACTTCAACTCCTGTTGCCGTCAATGTGACAATTCCACCAACAGAATCATGGTTTTCTACTGCATTCTTTAAAATGCTTTGATATTTTGATTTATCACTACATCCATTTAAATTCGATAATGCTGTATGAAATACTACACCCTTAAGCATTTTCTTAGCAACGACACCTGCAGATACTAATCCTAAGGTTAATCTACCTGAAAAATGTCCTCCACCTCTATAATCATTAAATCCATTATATTTTACGTGGGCAGTATAATCTGCATGAGATGGTCTAGGCTGATCAATCAAATTAGAATAATCCTTACTTTTTGTATTTGTATTCTCAAAGGAAAGTAAAATCGGTGCGCCTGTAGTATATCCATTAAATACACCAGAGACAATTTTGATTTCATCTGGTTCTATTCTTGGAGTAGTACCAAGACCACCTGACTTTCTTCTAGATAAATCTATAAGAAAATCCTCATTCGATAAAGGAATACCAGGCTTTACACCGTCTAGTAAAATACCTACCCCTCCACCATGAGATTCACCATAAATATTAATTTGAAACAATCTTCCAAAATGGTTCATAGGATTCCTCCTTATTTTTTATTCTTAATATAATCCTTTTGATATTCCTTTGAGGAATTTAACACTCCCTCAAAGAAGGTTAAATAATATTTTTCAAGCTGTTTATTGGATAAAAGCTCTAGATTTCTTTTCTTTATTTCATCCTCACGGCTAGAATCAAGCACATCTATATGATTTTCCATTTTATAATCTGCAACAGATGAAACTGCAGCCATTCTTTTTATGAAAAGATGAATCATTTCATCATCAATTTCATTAATTATTTCTCTTGCTTCTTCCAATTTAGTCTTCATATGAAACAATTCCTCCTAAGCTCTCAAAAACAGAAAAGAAATTAGGAAAGGATTTTGAAACGCATCCTGCGTTTAAAATCTTAATATCCCCCTTTGTTCTTAAGGATGCCATAGCAATTGCCATAGCTACACTATGGTCATTATGACTATCAATAATAGCACCATGAAGCTCTTTAACACCATAAATGGTCATGCCATCCTTATGCTCAATAATCTTAGCACCCATCTTTTCTAATTCTATTCTCATAGCTGTGATTCTATCACATTCTTTAATTCTTAACCTTCCCGCATTAATAAAGACAGATTCTCCTTCTGCAAGTGCAGCTAAAACCGTTAATGCAGGACCCAAATCTGGGCTTTGACTAAAGTCTATAGTAGCACCATGTAAAGCTTTGTTCTCTAAGGATAATACATCATTTTCAAAGATAATATTTGAACCAAAATCCTCCATATCCGTAAGGATTTTCTTATCTCCTTGATGAGAATCCATATTCATACAGGAAAGCTTTATATCTGCGCCGAGTGCATCTGCAACTAAGAAGAATGCGGATTGGGAGAAATCTCCTTCAATTGTATAATTATAGGGCTTAAAGGATTGATTACCCTTTATAATAAATTCTTTATATTCCTTATTTTCTATTTCAACACCAAATTTCTTTAGCATATCTAAGGTTAAATCAATATATCCCTTAGATTCTAGATTCGTAGTAATAACTATTTTTGAATCTCCATCTAATAAAGGAAGTGCATATAATAAGCCTGTAATGAATTGACTTGAAATATCTCCTCTAACCTTAAACGTCCCACATTTTAATCCTGAATATACCTTTAAAGGAAGATAATCTTCACCTTTTGTATACTTAATACCTAAAGAGTCAAAAATTTCTAAAAAAGTATCTAGAGGTCTTTTTACTAAATGATTCTCTCCCCTAAATTCGATTTCCTCATTCGATACTAATGCGATAGGAATCATAAAACGAATCGTAGAACCTGATTCATTTGCGTTAATCACAGATTGAACTCTTTTCACCTTAGAACCATGAATCACTAAATGATCACTATATTCTTTAATTTCAGCACCACAAGCTCTCATAGCATCTATAGTAGCTAATATATCCTTTGAATATAAAACATTCGATATTACGCTTTCGCCTTCCGCTAATGCAGCCGCAATAATCGCTCTATGTGATAAACTTTTTGAAGGTGGGATTTGGATTGTCCCAGAAAGCTTATTTGGCTTTATTGTTACATTCATTTTGTATCCACCCCTAATTCTTCTTCTTTAATTGGGTATATTACGCATTCCCCAAGCTTAGTTACAAAAATAAAATTAATCGTACCAGCAAGATTCTTTTTATCGTAAATAACATCATGTAAATAATCCTTATAATTATATTCCACCTGTGGGAAGGAATATTTATCTAAAATATGGCAGATTACATCACAGGCTTCCTTATCCGTTACACCTAAATCCAACCCCATTTGTAGTGCCATTTTCATACCAATGCCAACAGCAACTCCATGCTTATAACCATATTTTAATTCTATTGCATGGCCAAAGGTATGACCAAAATTAAGCTTCATACGCTCACCCATATCAAATTCATCCATTTCGACCATTTTCTTTTTCACAGATAAGGATTCTAAAATAATGTCTTCATTCATTTCTTGTGTATTCATAAGCATCGTAAGAAGTTTCTTATTCCCAATAGCTCCATGCTTAATTAATTCTCCCATTCCGCTCGTATACTCACTAGGATCTAATGTGTTTAGGGTTAATGGATCAATTAATACCATTTTAGGCTGCTTGAATGCACCTAAAATATTCTTTCTACCAAAGAAATCAATTCCTGTTTTTCCACCAATGGAGGAATCCATTTGGGAAAGTAAGGATGTAGGTACTCCAATATATGGAATACCTCTATAAAGGCTTGAGGAAACAAAGCCACATAAATCACCAATAACTCCCCCACCTAGAGCAAGCAATAAATGATTTCTTCTTATGTCTTTTTTTAATAATTCCTCACATACATGTGCATATTCTGTTAAGCTTTTAGATGCCTCACCATGAGGAATAACAATAGATTCTACAATGTAGGAATCCTCAAGTGCCTTACTAACCTTTTTTAAATAGTATTTTGCGACATTATCATCCGTGATAATAAAAATCTTTTTATTTGTATATACCGTCTTAATATAATCTGCTATATGATCTAATAATCCATTTTCAATAATGATTTTATAAGAGGTGTGTGTAAGATTTATATTTAATTCCTTCACGATTATTTCTCCATCTCTTTCCTTATTTTTGTTGAAGAACGGAATAATTCGCATAATGCTTCCTTATCTTCACGGTATAATGCCATTTTAAGCAAATCTAGTTCAAATTCAAAGGATGCAATATGCTCTAACAAATACCTTCTATTTTCCAAGAAAAGCTCACTCCATAAATCCTCATTAATCATTGCAATTCTTGTTAAATCCCTATAGGAATCTCCAATATAATATTTTGTATCCGAATCGTGATCCGAATTTACTAAGGATACAGCGATAGCATGTGTAAGTTGGGAGGTAAAGCCAATCATTCGATTGTGCTTTTCGATATCCATAACGGATATTCTTTTAAAGCCTAAATCTATACCTAATTGCTTTAAAGCATTTATAGTGTCTTCGCTTACGCCCTCTGTTGGAGTAATTAGAAAATTCGCTCCACCAAATACACATTCTGTAGAATACTCAATGCCAATCTTTTCTCTACCAGCCATAGGATGATGAGAACAATACTCTGCAGGCTTAGATAGTTTATAAGCTTGACTTACAAAATCACTTTTCACTCCACATATATCCGTAATGATTTGACCCTCGTGGAAATATTCCTTATATCTTTGAATAAAATTTAAGATTGCCTTAGGATAAATTGCCAAAACAATTAAATCAACATCCCTTATAAACTCCTCTGGATGTACAGATCCATTGACAATAAATCTTTTTTCGAGCGCGTAATCTATAGAATCCATATTGATATCGGATCCATACACCGTATATCCCTTGTTCGATAATCGGTATGCATATGCGCCACCCATTAACCCTAAACCTACAATTAAAACTTTCATAATCATCTTCCTATCTGTAGTATATCTATACTACACTATTTTAAAATTTTAACATATTGTGCTACACTTTTCAAGAAAATGTCCAAAATGACAGGTAAAGAAAAAGCCTAAAATAGGCTTATTTTCCATATCTTACAATATATCCTATGGCACAAGAAAACTTCCCATATTTAAGCGATAAATAAGGAGGCATTTCATAGATAGGTATTTCCATATCTGGAAAGCTTTTTTCAAGCTCCTTTAAAAGGCTTTCTGTATATTTTGAAAAACGATTCGTATATAAAATGAAAGGAATAACCTTCTTTCCATCCATTTCAAGTAAGAATACATCCACATATGGTGCGATGGTCTTATTTTTTTCCTTCAAACGAACGATGGAGGACTCATTCTTTTTAAGAATATGAAGTACGACATTCTTATTTTCAAATTCAAATGGATCCAACGAAGAATCGATAAGCTTTTCAATTTTAGGAATTTTATCCTCTCCTAAAGAGAAGAAATACATTGTATTATTGGCATCCAAAAAGGATAGCATTTTTTCTATTTCTGGAATAGATTTATTAAGCTCAAATAGCTTTTGTGCCTCATAGGCCATATAAACTACAGGGAAGCCTTCGGATTTCACTTGAAAATAAAAGGATTGTACTTTTTTATTCTCATGAATATATTTTTCAATTAATGGCTTATAATAGGATATCTTTTGATTACTCAATATAAAATAGAATCTTTCATATCCATCTTTAGCTAAATCATCTAATATTTCTTTTAATTTTTCTTCTTTGCATCCTTTAATTTCAGGATTTGCTAGGGAATCATATTTCATTCTTAAATTGAATTGATGAAAATCCATATTTAATAAGGAATCATAGGATTCACAATCCGAAAAACAAATCCTAGATGGTAAATAGGATACGATAGATGCCATAGGAATAGCCTCTATTCCTGTATCCGCAGAAACGATTACCTTTGTTTTCAAAATATCACCGCCAAATATAAAAATATCATATTATTTAATTACAACTCTTCTCTTTTTGATTTTAAGAATTGTATTTCATTTTTAAAGCCCTCTAAATCATTAGGAGTTTCTAAATAAAATGGTAAATCCTTTAGCCTAGGATGATTCATAATTCTTATGATGGTATCAAGTCCAATCGAACCCTCACCAATCTTTTGATGACGATCCTTTCTTGAATTAAATGATGTCATAGAATCATTTAGGTGAATGGCCTTAAGATATTTTAAACCAATAACCCTATCAAAGGTATCGATTACACCATCTAAATCATTTACAATATCATATCCTGCAGAATAAATATGGCAAGTATCTATTGTAACACCTATATGCTCCTTATAAATAAGCCCATCAATAATGGTTTTAATTTCTTCGAAGGTTATGCCAAGCTCACTACCCTTACCACTCATAGTTTCAAGCAAAATCGTTGTATTCATATCCTTAAACATTACCTGATTTAAGGTATCTATAATCATTTTTAAGCCTAAAGTTCTATCCTGCTTACCGCAAGAGCCTGGATGGAAATTATATAATCCATTCGGAAATCTCTCTAAAATCTCTAAATCCTCTTTAAAGCAAATAAGAGCAAATTCTCTAACATTTTCCTTTTCGCTTGCTGGATTTAGGGTATAAGGCGCATGACAAAGTAAGCCTTCCACTTGATTATTCTTAGCATGGGCAATAAAATTATCAAAGTCCTTTTGATTGAAGGCCTTAGCCTTACCTCCTTGAGGATTTCTCGAAAAATATTGGTAGGTATTACCACCTATAGATAATATATTTTGTAAAGCCTTAGAATAGCCCTCAGCAATAGATAAATGACAACCAATACGAAACATATAAAACCCCTCTTTCATACATTATACCCAATTTTCTTGTAAGAAGAAAGAAAAAAGCCCACTTAAAATGGGCTTAATTTCAAAATGAATTACTTAACGTCAACTAATTCAAGCTTCTTGCCAACGATCGTGATGATTGTATCATCAGCTTCAAGCTCTAAGCATGCCTTTGCCTTAGCAACTGCATCAGAAAGCTTACCAACAAGTGGCTGAATACCGAATAGAATAGAAGCTGTACGTGCATCATCTGCATTATCGAATGCGAAGAATACATCAGCAGCAGGACGATACTGAGAAATAGCTAATGCTAATTCAATGTCACCCTCAACAGCGATTGCAGGTACTTCGAAATTGTTAGCTAATGTAGCTGCAGCTAAGCCTAAAGCGTCAGCCTCATTTTGGTTTTCCTTCATTTCAACTACATTTCTAATCATTAATTCATAATCGATAGAATCTTCAGCTCTCTCATCAATCTTAGCCATATAAGAAACTGCCTCAAATGGATAATCACCCTGAGCAGACTCTCCAGAAAGCATTGTTGCAGATGTACCATCTAATACTGCATTATGAACGTCAGAAACCTCTGCACGAGTAGGTCTTGGGTTCTGCTGCATAGAATCTAGCATCTGAGTAGCTGTAATAACGATTTTACCTGTAGATTGAGCTAAGAAGATCATCTGCTTCTGGATTTCTGGTAAATCCCAAGCCTCAACATCAACACCTAAGTCACCACGAGCAACCATTACACCATCAGAAAGCTTAACGATTTCTTCCATGTTAGATACACCCTCTTGGTTCTCAATCTTAGAAATAATCTTAATATGAGTGTTGCCCTTAGCAGCTAAAATTTCACGAATCTGACGGATATCATCAGGACGACGTACGAAGGATGCAAAGATGAAATCTAATCCCTGATCACAAGCAAATTCCATATCTGCCTTATCCTTAGGAGATACATAAGGCATATTTAATACTACGCCTGGAACATTACAGTTTCTCTTATTCTTAATCTTACGATCATTTTGAGCCTCACAAACAAGTTCACGAGTAGCCT
Organism: Anaeroplasma sp.; assembly: GCF_034179385.1. Lineage (NCBI taxonomy): Bacteria > Bacillati > Mycoplasmatota > Mollicutes > Anaeroplasmatales > Anaeroplasmataceae > Anaeroplasma > Anaeroplasma sp. The sequence continues at coordinate 17,123 of NZ_JAXFPY010000117.1, read as the reverse complement.
CATCCTTTTCAATAACCTTTAATGTTAGGTTACCATCCTCAATTAAAATTCTTCCACCAACATGGATATCATCATATAAACCAGCATAAGAAATAGCAATCTTATCCTTGTTTCCTAAATAAGAATAATCCATAGTTACACGGATAATATCTCCCTTGTGTAACATAACTGGTTCATCATTTTGTAAATAACCAGTACGAATTTCAGGACCCTTAGTATCAAGAGCAATACCAGTGAACCAGCCATGCTCCTTGTTTAATTCCTTAACATTCTTAATACGGAAGCCCTGCTCCTCATAATCGCCATGAGAGAAATTCATTCTCATAACGTTCATTCCTGCAGTTCCGATTAATCTTTCAAGAGATTCCTTCTTCTCAGAAGCAGGTCCAATTGTACAAACAACCTTAGTCTTTTTCATTTCTTCTTCTCCTTATAACTATTTTAATTTTTGAACTAAATTATGTAACTCCTCGCTCGGAATATTCTTCATACTCAAAGCTTCTTCAATAGGTGTATTGCGGAGTTCGTTGTCAATTACACCTACGCAGACTCCTGATACCCCCTGTTTAAGAAGGTCAACCGCATATGCACCTAATCTGGCTGCAAGTAAACGGTCTTCAGGTGTAGGAGTTCCACCACGCTGAACATATCCTAAAACGGTAGCACGACATTCATATCCTGAATATTCCTCTACCTCTTTAGCTAACTGGTAAACGTCTGTCATATTTTCCGATATAACAACGATTGCATGACGACGGCCTGCAAGTCTATTTTCCTTTAAATCCTTTAAAAGCTTTTCCTTATCTAGACCAGTCTCATTTGTAAATATATATTCGGCACCTGTGCATAATCCAGAATATAATGCTAAATCACCACAGTGTCTACCCATAACCTCAATAATAGAGCATCTTTGATGAGAAGATGATGTATCCTTAAGCTTATCGATTGCATCACAAGCTGTATTTAATGCAGTAGAAAAGCCAATAGTATAATCACTAGATGCAATATCATTATCAATTGTACCAGGAATACCTATGGTTTTAATTCCCATATGATGAAGAGCAAGCGCACCTGCATACGTACCATCTCCACCAATACAAATCAATGCCTCAATATCATTCTTTTGTAACTGCTTTACAGCAAGCTGTCTTACAGCCTCATACTTAAATTCAGGAAGTCTTGCAGTACCTAAAATTGTACCACCTCTATTAAGGATTTCAGAAACATCGCTTCTTGTGAATTCCTTAAATCTTCCCTCGACAAGGCCACGGTATCCATCAGAAATACCAAACACCTTATCCCCATTAGATAATGCTGCACGAACAACCGCACGAATCGCTGCGTTCATACCAGGAGAATCTCCTCCTGAAGTCAATACACCTATTCTCATATTTTCAGCTCCTTTTGAAAATATTTACTACCACATAGCATTATATCACATTTTTGTCAGCCTTCAAGATTTTTTCTTTTTAAACCATAATTATTAATTATGAATTTTCAAATTTTCACTTTTTTCCTAAGGAATGCCAATATTATACCAATCATACTATGATGTTTCTAATATATAGATAAGGATTACGATTATGAAATGATTCGTTACAAAAAGTGATTTTGTATGCTATGTTATCCTAAGGTGGAGAGCATAAAGAAAACAGGAAGAAACGCCTTCCTGTTATTTTTATTACTTTACATTTGCAACACGCACAGTGTCTCTTGCGATCATAACCTCTTCATTTGTAGGAATAATCCATACCTGAATTTTTGAATCAGGCGTAGAAATAATTCTTTCATCAGAGAATGTATCATTAAGTTTTTCGTCAAGCTTAACGCCTAAAGGAGCAAGTCTATCTACAATCTTCTTACGTAAATGCTTTAGGTTTTCACCCATACCAGCAGTGAAGGCAATTACATCTACCTTACCACCTAAATATAGCCAGTAGGAAGCTACATAATCGGCAACTCTCTTAGCCTGAACATCAAAGGTTAATTTACATCTATGATCTCCATTATTCATACCCTCTGTAACATCTCTTGCATCATTAGATCTACCAGATAATCCTAAATAACCACTTTTCTTATTTAAGATAGTTACAACCTCATCTGCAGTTTTTCCTTCCTTATTACAAATATAAGAAACAACTGTTGGGTCAATATTACCTGTACGAGTTCCCATAGGAATACCCTCAAGTGGTGTTAAGCCCATGGAGGTATCCTTACACTTACCGCCCTCAACAGCACTAATAGATGCACCATTACCTAAGTGGCAAACAATAACATTTGTATCCTCTAATGGCTTACCAATTAATTCCGCTGCTCTTTGAGATACATACTTGTGAGATGTACCATGAGCACCATACTTACGAATACCATACTTTGTATACCATTCATATGGAATTGCATACATATATGCCTCTTCTGGCATAGTTTGATGGAATACAGTATCAAATACTACAACCTCTGGTACATTAGGTAATGCCTTATAGAAAGCCTTAATACCAACGATGTGAGCTGGATTATGAAGTGGAGCTAAATCAGCAAGCTCTGCAATTTTCTTAACAACAACTCCATCAGGACCATCAACAAGTGTAGAATCCTTAAAATATTCTCCACCCTGGACAATACGATGACCAACGCCATTGATTTCATCTAAGCTCTTTAAAATTTGTTTATCAATTAATGCATCTAATACTAGCTGTACACCTTCTGCATGAGTAGGAATAACTGGATTTGTTTCTTCCTTCTTTCCATTATACTTTAATGTTACAATACCATTTAAAGGCTTTCCTGAACCATCAACAGAACCAATCTTTTCTACAGTTCCTGATGCGATAACCTTTTCCTCTGGCATCTCTAATAACTGAAACTTAATAGAGGATGAGCCAGCATTTACTGCCATAATTTTAGACATATTCTTTTCTCCTTACTTTCCTTTTTTATCCTAATTATTTTTTAAAAACCATGCTTCAATATCTCTTAATGCATTATTAAAATCTTCTACATCCGTAAAGCTTGGAAGCTTTACCATGAAGCATTTGGCATCTTTTAGTTGCCTCTTCTGCAATGCCAGAATTAGCTTTGGTCTTGCTTGATTAAACATACTATCAGGAAGCTCAATAATGCCTAAAATGGACATAGATGCTAATAATTTCTTTTTAAATTCCTGATTGGAATCATAACAGAAGAAATCATTCTCTACAATCGCAATTAAGGACCCACCCTCCTTAAGCTCATTTACAAAATGCAAGATAGCCTCATAAGGGAAATATTTACCATCTATATACTCTGAATGGGGCATATCAAAGACAATAGAATCTATATTCGTTAATTGAAGACTCATGGTATTTTGATAATATACCTCAACAGGATAATCCAGTAAATCCGCAGTGAGTGCAGTAATTTTTGTCATCCATTCATCATCATCTATCGCAAATAATTTCGTTTTCTTATCTAAATAATTTGCTATAGTGAATAATAAATTACCTGTACCACATAAAGGATCTAAAATAGACAATTCCTTTTCCTTATGAATCTTTGTAATTAAATATGCAGCAAGAATACCTAAGGTATCTGGAGTTGTATTCCCGTTAGGAATACGCATTTCCTTAAAGCCTCTTAAAACTATGGATTGCATAGCCTTGCGTACATCCTCAGCTGAAAAATCTACATCTTTAATTTTTGCATAAATTTCTTCGAGCTCTTCTTCCTTATCTAAATCCTCAATATCACATACGACCTCGCCAGCCAATATATTTCTTACGGTCATTTCTAACAATTCAAAATATGGCTTATGAAATATTTCGTACAAGAAATTATTTGATTCATCTAATACATCATAGAATAACTCAAGATTATCCATTTTCACTTCCTGCATAATTTTATCACCTTTAGCATTATACCAAATTCAAAAATCAATGTAAAGAAAAAGCCATCATATATATGATGACTCACTTACAATTCTCTTCGTTTTTCAAATGAATCTTAGGGAAATTCCATTTATATCTTGCCGCAAAGAATCTTATTGTAACTACAATTAAAACTGTAGTTATAGAATTGAGCCAAATATTGCCGATAACCTTTGCCATAAAGACAAAATAGATAGAACCAATAATTGCTGCAACAGCGTAGATATGCTTTCTAAAAATTGCAGGAATTCTCATTACCAAAAGGTCTCTTAATAAAGAACCACCAACACAGGTTAATAAGGAATAAAAGATTAATTGTCCCTCATTTGAAACGTTACCTATCGTTTGTGCTCTTAACACACCAACGATCACAAATGCGCCAAGGCCAACAGAATCTATAATTAAATAGGTTAAGCGGTACGCCCTAGAATCCTCCCAGGATAAATCCTTAATAAACCACATGACGGCAAATACTAAGCCGGAAACAGCAAAGGCAATGAGAGGGTACCACCATTCCTCAAATATGACAAACCTACTTTTGCCTAAAATTAAATCTCTTAGGAAGCCTCCTCCGGTTGCTGTAATGACGGCTAATACGATTACACCAAAAAGGTCTAGCTTACTTTCAATTCCAGTCAAAGCACCAGAAATAGCATAAGAGACAGTACCTATAACTGCGATAATTAATAAAATGGTATTTAATAATTCCATATCCAAGGTTGAAATATCCATTTTCTTTCTCCTTTTTGACGCTTTATATATTATATCTTTGTATTATAAATAGGATAAATATTTATGCGCAAGCATATTATAAAACTAAGATGGTACAATTTCCACATAAATTTTATTCAATTTTTCGTATTTAATTTTTATTTTTTAGAATAAAATTCGGACTAATTTCCTATAGTTTTGACTAAAATTCTTTTGGAAATGTATTTTTTGTATAAAATTCAAAAAAAGAGTTGATTTAATAAATAATTGTGCTACAATACAAATAAATCCTAGCGGATGAGATTAAAAAGGAAGGTATGAATATATGTTTAGAACAGAATATGTAAAGAAAGTTTACGACAACCTACAAAAGAACAACGCAAATGAGCCAGAGTTCCTACAGGCAGCACAGGAGATCTTAGAATCTCTAGAATTAATTGTAGAAAAAAGACCAGATATTGAAAAGAATCATATCCTAGAGCGCTTCTTAGAACCTGAAAGATTCGTTCAATTCAGAGTTGCTTGGTTAGATGATAACAATGAAGTACAGGTTAACCGTGGTTACCGCGTACAATATAATAGTGCAATTGGACCATACAAAGGTGGTTTAAGATTCCATCCATCTGTAAATGCATCTATTATTAAATTCTTAGGTCTTGAGCAGATTTTAAAGAATTCCCTAACTACATTACCTATGGGTGGTGGTAAGGGTGGTTCTAACTTCGACCCTAAGGGCAAGAGCGATGCAGAAATCATGAGATTCTGCCAGGCATTTATGACTGAGCTATATCGTCACATTGGTCCTGATACAGATGTACCTGCTGGTGATATCGGTGTTGGTGGTAGAGAAGTTGGTTACCTATTTGGTCAATATAAGAGAATCCGTAATGAATTCACTGGTACATTAACTGGTAAGGGCTTAGCCTTCGGTGGTTCCTTAGCTCGTACTCAGGCAACAGGCTATGGTGTATGCTACTTCACTCAGGAGGCACTAAAGACTATGAAGGGTGAATCCTTTGAGGGCAAGACTGTTGCAGTATCTGGCGCAGGTAATGTTGCTATTTACGCTATTGAAAAGGCACAAAGCCTTGGTGCAAAGGTAATTACATGCTCTGATTCTAATGGTTGGATTTATGACCCTGAAGGAATCGATGTTCAATTACTTAAGGAAGTTAAAGAGGTTAAGCGTGCTCGTTTAACTGAATACGCTAAGGCTCGTAAGAGTGCTGAATACCATGAAAAGAAAAATGGTGAGCATGGTGTATGGAATTACAAGGTAGATATCGCTCTTCCTTGCGCAACACAAAATGAATTAAATTTAGATGACGCAAAGGCATTAGTTGCAAATGGAGTAGAAATTGTTTGCGAAGGCGCAAACATGCCTACTACTCTTGAGGCAGCTCATTACCTAATTGAGAATGGAATTATCTATGGACCTGGTAAGGCAGCAAACGCTGGTGGTGTTGCTACTTCTGGTCTTGAAATGTGTCAAAACTCTCAAAGACTATCTTGGACTTTCGAAGAGGTTGACGCTAAACTTAAGGGCATTATGGAAGGTATCTTCCACAACGCACATAATACTGCAGTAAAGTATGGTGTTAGAGAAAACGACCTATTAACTGGTGCAAACATCGCTGGTTTCGAAAAGGTTTGTGACGCTATGCTTGCTGAAGGCGTATTCTAATATTCAAAAAAATTGCTGGAACCTAAAATTCCAGCTTTTTTTAATCCGTAAACAATGGTGTAGATAAATACCTATCTCCATTATCTGGTAAAACAACAACAATTTTTTTACCCTTATTCTCTTTTCTTTTGGCAATCTCTATTGCTGCATAAAGTGCAGCACCAGAGGAAATACCTATAAAAATACCATCACTTTTAACCGCTAAGGAACCAATTTCAAAGGCTTTATCATCGGGTACTGCAATAACCTCATCATAAATTTCTTGATTTAATGTCTTTGGGATAAAGTTTGCTCCAATACCTTGGATTTTATGAGGTCCACAAATGCCCTTAGATAACAATGGAGATGCTAAAGGCTCTACTGCTACAACCTTTATATTTGGATTCTTCTCCTTTAAGTATTCTCCTGCACCAGACAAGGTACCACCAGTACCTACAGTTGCAACATAAAAATCGATATCGCCATCCGTATCACGCCAAATCTCAGGACCAGTAGTTTCAAAGTGAGCCTTAGGATTGGATGGATTAACAAATTGACCAGCGATTACAGAATTAGGAATTTCCTTATTTAATTCCTCTGCCTTATCAATGGCCCCCTTCATGCCAAGTTTACCATCCGTTAAAACAAGCTCTGCCCCATACGCCTTAATTAAATTTCTTCTTTCTAATGACATAGTATCTGGCAATACAATAATTAATCTATAGCCTCTTGCAGCACATATTGCAGCAAGACCAATTCCGGTATTCCCACTTGTAGGCTCAATTATGGTTGAGCCTTCCTTTAATAAACCTTTTTCCTCGTAATCTAAAATAATCTGCTTAGCAACTCTATCCTTAGAGGATCCTGCAGGATTTAATCCCTCAAGCTTTGCTAAAATAGTAGCCTCCAAATTGAATCTCTTCTCTAGATTTGTAAGCTCAATTAATGGAGTATTTCCAACAATTTCTAAAATGGATTTATAAATTCTTCCCATGACAATTTCTCCTTCAACGTTATCATTCGTATTCAATTATACCATAAAAATGAAAAAATGGCTTTAAGCCATTTTATTCATAACCATTTGTACTCGATAATTCAGGTAATTCTGTTTGAAAATGGTTTTTATTTAAATCTACATTAGGACTATACATTCCAGGAGTATGCTTTTCATCCATAGTAGCCTTATTTGCTAAGAAATAGTCATAAATGATTGTTGTTTGATCATCCCAAGTTACATCAACACCATACCATTTACCATCAATTTCTGTATAATTCCAAGCATGGCCATCAACATGACCATCACTTTCACCAAAACCAACAACCATAATGGAATTAAGGCCTAATAAATGAGATAGGTATAAATATGCTTTAGCATAGCATTCACATACACCACCGGTATCCGGATTTTGATCGGCAAGTCCCATAATATTATGTGCCCAATCCTCTTTTGATGGACTTCCCATAGAATCCTTCTGATAATCTATTTTTTCAATGATGTAATCATGAATTAGCTTAGCCTTTTCAAGATCACTCATATGTGGGTTTACCATAAATAATTGATATACCTCTTGTTCCATATGGCGTATACCTTCAATACTTTTATCTCTTGCTTCCTTTGTATAATAATCATCCGCAAGTATTAGCATAATCTTTGTTTTAAACGCATTGGAAGATATAAACATATGAGAATCTAAGAAATAGAACTGTGGGTTATTTGTAATGAAGGAATTCATTATTGCATAAGCCTCATTATCTGTAATTGCACCTTTATTATATTCATAGCTTGCTATATAAACATAATTCTGACTTCCAGTAGAAACTACATAATCCTTACCATTTTCTAGAACATAGTCTACACTAGAATCATAAAATGCCATACAAGAATCATAGAATGCTTTATACATATTTAAATAAATGCTTCTATGCTCTTCATATAAGGAATTGGTTGCAAGTGTATGATAATCATAATTCTTTGTATAATCAACCGTTAAGGTGTCCACATAGGTTTCATGACATCTTGTGCATTCATGCTTAATATGGGAATGCCCATAGCTTGTTTTTTCTATGGTTTCTTGGTAATCATGACCCAAGGCAGGCACAACCTCTGCACCAGTGGTAGTTTCACCACAAACCTTACAAACCATACCGGATGCTACACCAGGAGATGTACAGGTTGGTTCTTCTGTAGTATTGTAATCCCACTCGTGAGATGCTCCTACTACCTCCCGCTCTTTTAAGACTTTACCACATCTTTTACAATGAGAGCCTTCTGTTAATCCATCCGTAGTACAAGTTTTAGGTACTGCAGCATCAATTTCAATTAAATGTCCTAGTGCTTCTGTCCTTTTTCCCCTATATTCTTCACTACAATCACATCTAAATAAGGTATAGCCTTCCTCTTCACATGTAGGCTCTATAACCGTTTCTTTATATGAATGCACATGAAATAAATCCATTGTCGTTGTTGTAGGAACAACAAAGCCTAAAGAGCATGAGGATAATCCAATTACGGATGTAAGCAAAAGAAATGCTCCTAATATTCTTTTTTTCATAGGTATCACATCCTTTATTTCATTTTATATTAAAAGAAGAATTTATACAAGAAAAAAGGCTCTAGGAGCCTAATCAAAAAAACGAAGTATTGAAATTATATACCAAAATAATGGCTTAAAATAATCCATACAGCCAGAAGTATTAATATACTTCCACCAAGAATAGCTGTAATTTCAAATTTGCCTTTTAATAATTTTTCAATTCTATGCCCCAAGAATAATCCAACAAGAGAAATAGAGAATGTTATTACCATAATAATGGATACATGAAGCCAAATTGTACTTACACTAGATAAGCCTGAATGAAGTGCAACTCCCGTACCTAGTGCATCTATTGATGTCGCTACGCCAAAATATAATACTTCCTTAATAGAGAACCTCTTTGGTTCCTTTTCCTCCTCCTTCTTATGGATATCCTTAATACCCTCAATAAGCATTTTACCTCCAATGATAAGCAATAAGCCAAAAGCAGTCCAGGATACAATATCGGACATAATTTTTCCTGCAGATGCGCTACCATTTTCACCTACAATAGCTGTAATGCCTTGAACAAGCCAAAAGCCAATTAATGGCATTAATGCCTGCATAAGGCCAAAAACTATAGCTATAAAGAAGGATTTCTTTTTATCAATATCGATATAGGTAAGACCATCTGTAATCGATACAGCAAAAGCATCCATAGATAGAGCAACTCCAAGCAATATAACCTCGAATATGATTTCAATTTGCATAATAAAATCCCCTTAAAAATAAAAAGACCATGCCAAGCATAAGTCTCGTTCATTAAGACTGAACCTGGTTTCCCATAATGTAGGCCAGCCACTAAATACATAGCGAACTACTCCCTTACGAAGTAATTTATTGTTATTTATTTTGAAGAATAAGTAAATAAATTAAAAAGCCGCCAAATAGAATTAAAAAACCAAACAATAGTATAGCAATAATTTTATTTGCATTCCACTTCTTTGCAGTTTTTTTTCTAAATTGCTTGAATAATGCTTCCATTTCCTCTTCTTTTTCCATAGTAGCAATACTCTTTTGATATTTTTCACAAAGAGTTTCCATCTGTTCGTATTCTGCCTGATAATAATATTCCCTAGGAATCATATCCATATGCTTTTGAATCTGATTTTGATAATACCATCTACGATATTCCAAATCCTTCATATTTTCTTTATGAATAGCTTCGTTAGTTTCTCTTTCTTTTTCTTTTATAGAAAGATAATTTTCCATCTGCTGTTTTGCTTGCTCAGGAATGATAGTAGCTTCTTCTTCGTTAGAAGCATCTATTTCTTTTTCGATATCCTTATCCATTTTTATTCCTCCTTCAAAAGAAGTTTTAATGCTTTATCTAATACCTCTTTATCTAATTCGCCCATTTTATGGAAATCCGTATTTTTCATATATTCCGTTTTATCCTCCTCGCTCAAAGAAGATATTTCCTTGAAATATTTATTAAAGCATTCTAAGGCGGAATAGGAATAATGAGGGTTATGATCCTTATCCTTAAAAATAAGGAAGGATGCATTTTTTAGATTTTGCTTCATAAGCATATTAGTATTATACTTAAATTTTACCATCTTGTCATTCTCTGAATGCAAAATCACAATATTTCCCTTAAATTCCTTTAAGGTTTTTAAAGCATTTGCTTTAGCATATTTGCCACATAGCTTCTTTTCTATAAAATCAAAAAAAGGCAATGAAATCCATAAAGGCTTTGGTAATAATCCCTTCATACAGCTATTTATACTATAAAATGGTGCAATGGCAAGAATCCCCTTAATATCCTTGTGGTAATAAGGAATATTGACTGTCGCAAACCCACCCCAGGAATGTCCTACAACATAAATATCCTTATTCTTTAATTCTTCATTTTCTTTAACATATTTTATTATGTAATCTACACATCTCAAAGAATTAGAAAGTCCTCTTATATTCTTACCACTAGATTCAAGTGTTCCCTCATAATTCATAGCTAAAACCAAATAGCCCTTGCTTGCAAAATATTCAATTTCCTGAATATAAGAATCGACACCACTCCACATACCATGATTTAAAATGAATAGCCTATTCTCATCATAATCAGGATAGAAATATAAGCCACCTCTTAATATTTCATCTTCTAGCTTTATTTCTACGCTTTTAAATTCTAAATTAAATTCCTCTTTTGTATAATACCTGATTCTCGGATCGTTTTGGTATCTGTTTTGAAATAGCTTATTATGAAACTTTTTTGTGATAAGGTATAAAGATATAAGTAAAAGAATAAAAATGAAAATAACGCCTAAAATAATATATAACCAATGCATAATCCACACCTAAGAAAAGGCAGCACTAACATGCTGCCATATTTTTTTTGTATATTTCTAATAATCCATCTAAAGTTAAATTATCCTTTTGGTAAATCTTATGCTTACATAAAGGAACAATTAATCTAGATAATCCACCAGTTGCGATAACTGGAATATCTGGATTATGGATTTCTTCTATGATTCTATCGATCATTCCATCCACCTGTGCTGCAGCCCCAAAGACTACACCCGATTGAATGCAGGAAATCGTATTTGTACCAATAGCCTTCTTTGGAGTAACAAGCTCTACATTTGGTAATAATGCCGCACTAGAAACTAAGGATTTAAGTGAAATAGATACACCTGGGGCGATACTACAGCCCAGGAAGGTTTGATTCTTAAAATAGATGTATTTCGTTGCCGTTCCTAAATCGACAATGATGACCTCATTATAAAAGGGTAAGGCACCGGCACAATCACAAATCATGTCAGAACCTACCGTCTTTGGATCATCAACCTTAAGTGAAACTCCAGTTTTTACACCAGGACCTATAATTTTAGCATCTATACCATAATAGGATTGAAATACCTTCTTTAAGGCACTTGTTACGATAGGAACAACACTTGAAATCATTACATCCTCAATTTCATATGAGTTTAGCATGGTTCTTATTAAAAGATAATATTCATCACTTGTTTTATCGGTAAAGGTTTTTAATCGAAATGTATTGCTTATGGTTTTTTTGTCTGAAAACCCAAACACGATATTTGAATTTCCTATATCTACTAATAATACCATATATACCTCCAAATTAATCTTCTACAATTTCTTCAGTATCCACCGCTTCATCGATGGAATTCTCATCAGAATAATTTTTTAAATAACCAACGAAGCCTAAATCATAATTTCTAGTTAAAATCTTCGTTAATGTTGCAAGAGCTGGAGCAAATAGAATATTTACGCTAAGCTCTACTAAGAACATAATCCATACTGCAGTAGCTGTAGCAGCAAAGGTTGGACCATATGCACTACCGGTCATAATATAGATTAATACTCCGTATAATAATAGGAAAATTCCTGTATTTACGATAGGAGCAACAATTGCTGTTGCATAAATTGCGACATAATAATTTTTCTTAAATAATAACTTAAATGCTAAGCCAGATAAGAATCCAGCTAAACCAGCCTTAGCTAAGCATAATACGATAGCCAAGATGGTCATATACCAGTTTACATAGAAGCCTTCTGCGCCTTGTCCTGGTAATAAAGTTACTGCGCCCAAGAATAATCCAACCATCAATCCACCTACAGGTCCATATAAAATGGCTCCCACAACAACTGGAATTAGGGCTAAATTAATGGCTGTACCTCCACCAATGGGTAGCTTTGGCAAAATTCCAGCAATCCAGAACTGCAATACGAATGTAATTGCACATAGGGTTGCAAGACCAACCATACGCTTAATCATAATACTATTTTTCATATTTTTTATTCCCTTTCTTTTTAGGCCCTTACGGGTCCCATAAGCGTTTTTATTATAGTATTATAATAAATAAAAAACAAGAAAAATCATTTTTGTTCCAAAATATCCACCTGTGAAAGCGTAATCTTAATTTCTTCATTATTTATATAAACGTATTCTTTATGAAACTCTATTATAGAATTTTGTGTAAATTTTTTATCTACATGCTCAACATAGAAAATAAATACACAATTTGACATCATATCTAATTCTGGTCTATACCCATTCGCAATTAAATCTAAATGTATAGGCATAGTCATATCTAAATATAGCTTATTGTTTTTAATATAAAGCTTATTTATTACATATTCTTTTACATCATAATGCTCTAAGAAAAAATCTAATGTCATGGTAGTCACCTCTTTATAACATATATCAGGAATTTCAAAAAGAAAAAAGGGACAACGTCCCTTGTTCTTACTTGTATTTCTTACGAGCTTCCTGTCTCTTCTGCTTACGTACGTCAGATGGCTTTAGGTAGTACTGACGCTTCTTAGCTTCCTGAAGGTTACCAGATCTTGAAACATCGCGCTTAAATCTACGTAATGCATCTTCAATGCTCTCTTTTTCACGAACTACAATTTTTGGCATGTTAACTCTAGCCTCCTTCCAGGGAAAAACTCCGGTTTTCATTATATCAAATCCTAATTTTATTGTAAAGTTATATTTTGCATTTTTTAAAAAATTTATTCTTCAAACAAATATTCCATATAAATTGGAATCCTTTTCTCCCAATCTCTTTCACAATGCTCTGCCTTTTCTTCGAAATAGAATTTAAAGGAAACATTTTTCATTAAAAGCTCATCTTCAATTTCCTTGTGCATTTTTAAAACAATCTTATTCTCCCATTCCTTTCCGCCAAAATCCATATATATCCTAGTATCTTGATTTAAATCTGTTTGACGAATATCTCTTATAAGCTCATCCATGCATAGCATAATCGTTGAGGATAAGCATGCAGCATATTTAAATATATGATTATATTTTACAATGGAGTATAGGCTCATAAGACCACCCATGCTAGACCCTGCAATCATCGTATGAGATCTATCGCTTAACGTTCTATATTTCTTATCCATGGCTTCCTTAAATTCCCCAGTAAGCCAATCCATGTAGGTTTTTCCTCTACCCTCCATATAGGCATTTAAAAAATACTTAGGTCCAACATTATATGGTAAATATTCATATAATCGTTCATTACCTACATGATTACATTCAACGCCAATAATAATCATCTTGGTTTTGTACTGATCCATAAATTCCTGTAATCCCCAAGATTTTCCATAGGTCGCATCCTGATTAAAAAATAGATTATGGCCATCAAACATATAAATTACTGGGTATCTTTCGTTGGATTCGTAATATCCCTTAGGTAGGTATACTTGTACTCTTCTTTCAAGTTTAAATGGAGTAATATAAGTATTAAATTTTTCAATCATCCTTTTCACCTCTTAACAATCGTAGCTTTGGTTATATTGTATCATAGGCAATATAATCTTCAATAAATTTTATGAAAAATAGATAGCGTATACATTCGTTTGAAAAAATAAAAGGACCTTTACTACTGTAAAGATCACTCTTCGGTAAGATATAATGCGGATACATCAAATAATCTAGCCTTAACCTTGTCCTTTAGTTTTAGACCCAGAGCAATTTCCTTATCCACCTTATTTAGACTCCTATAATAAGCCTTATTGATTCTATATTCCAAAACAATAATGTATTTTTCCTTTAAATTAAATCTTGAATGCATAATATATTTATCTACCACTACTGCTTCTATTACCACTTTAGAATTTTTACATTTTATATATCGAATGGTATTCGGTAGTCCTAGTAGAAAGAAAAAAACAGTAAAGACAAAGAATAATGCAGAAAATAGAAAATATATATAATGAAAACTATTTATACAAAAAACGATAAAAAGGCTAGCAAATCCTGATAAGAAAATGGTTCCTAAAATAAGATATAATTCCTCTTTATAAACATTATATCTTTTCATCGTAAAAAACATCCTTCTTGTCTATATTTTCACTAAAATATTTCACGGCATAGCTACAAGTAATTCTTACCTTATAGCCCTTTTCCTTTATAACCTGGTAGCATGCATCCATAAGCTTTTTCGCAATACCCATACCTCGTAAGCTTCCATCAACGAAGGTTCTATTAATATTTACAATACCATCCTCATCGAAGGGGAAGGTAACATATGCCACCATATTTCCTTCATTATCGTTAATATAAACGGCATGATCTTCCCTTATAATATCACTTAAATTTACCATATGTCCTCCTAAAATTTAACATAGATGAATGAATCTTTAGAAGAAACCTTAATTTCTTCTTCCTTATCCTGATTACTATTCAAGAAGAATACATCATCATTCATACAAATACCTATTAGAATGTTTTTACCGTTAAAGCATTTATAAAACGAATGTAATAGCTCTCCTTTTGATTTAAAGATGAATTCCTTATCCATTTCGATTAAATCCTTTGCTAAAGTAATCTGGATATCAAAATCATTTGCATCTCCGGCATGGTCCGTTGTCAATAACTTATGATAGAATTTCTTAGAATCTAAATTCATCGCAAGCTGTGTAATTAATATGCTCATCATCTTATTTGAAATGATGGTATTATGGATATCAAAATCTCTCACACTCGATAGATTTCTTGAATCTAATAATTCCGTAATAAGCGTTAAATTTTCTCTTTTTGGGAATGCTTTAGATAATTCTATTAGGGTTACAAAGACATTGGCATCATAGGATTCCTCACTTACATTATCATCGGATAATATCAAGACCTTCTTTTCACCTTCGGTTTCTTTAATATCTTTTATTAATAAATCATTTTCATTTTTATGATAATGCTTAATTTGATAATTAAATTCATCGGATTCAGCACTTCTGTTAAGGTTATCTAATATGAATTCACTTTTTTTGTTGTCTCCAATGACAAAAATATTACAATTCTTATATGGTCGAATAACAACAGGTTTTAAAGGAACAATAGAAGAAATTGCTCCTTCTCTTCTTTTTAAACATTCCTTTTCATCATCTGCAAGAACAAATAATTTGTTGAGCTTCACAACAGGAATAGAATTATCATGCGTATTCATATATTCCTCTACAGTTTCCTTAGAATCTATAGAATAAAACTCAGCACCCTGGAAAGAAAATAATTCTAAATAAACCTCAGCCATTTCAGGAGATACAATGGATTGGGCGATAATTTGTCCAATCTTTCTATTAAAGGAAACAGGAATTATACTTTTGCCCTTTAAGCTACTTACTGTATAAGATATATTTTCAATTTGCTGTCTCGTTTCATCCGAATCTGTTTCAACAACAATTTGTGTATTTGATGGAATTTCAAAGGAACCGATTCTTAAAACAATTTTTAAATTCAATAAATCCTGATTTAAGATATTATCATCATCTCCATCACTCATATCCTCTCTTGCCATAACTACAATTTGAGAGGCCTTTTCAATAGAAATATCATCTAGATTACCTCTTAATAAAGGATCTCCTTCTTTGATAATTAAATTCGCTTTATATTTTTGAGTAACATCATTAGCTAAAAATAAGGATTTTATTTCAGATTCAATATATTCCTTTGTTTGATTCGATAATATGACTATATTATTTTTAAATCCCTTTAGCATAAGATTAAAAATAATATCAGGAACCTTAGAATTCCAATTTAGGATAATAAAATGATTCGATAAAATAATTTTACCCTTTGCCTTGGACTTCTTATCGATAAAGCTTCTTAGGCTCGTTGTAACCATAGCAACAATTGCACCACTGAATAAAACCATTTCAATAACGATGACAACTGCAGCTAAAACCATAATCGATAATTTATCTGTATCGTAGGATAGAATGGAGTTTGGTGCAATCATCCATTTCACTGCAGTGACAAAGGCTGCAGCAAAATTACCTCCAAAGAGCGCACCATTATAATTATTATTATCGATAGCGAATGCAATGATTGCTGCAATAGCTAAAATTATAAAATTTATAAGTAATAGAGTTAAAAGTGTCACTAATAATGGCTTTTGATACGTTTTTAGTGTTTTTTTCGCCTTTAATTTTAAAAATATGGATTTTAAAAACTTCATAATTACCTCCAATTTAAATCATAGATTCGATTATTCTTCTATTATTTCTTTTTTTCTCTCACGAGATAAAACAAATTTTTGAAGCGGGAACAACACACATGCCTGAATGAAGCCTGCAGTAAGGGATGCGATAGTGGGAGCTAGAGCCTCTACCATACTTCCCATCATCCATAAAACCATTACACCTTGGAACCAAGTCATAAGGAGTACAAGGAAAACAATGACACCTATATAAACATAAAAATGCCACAATGGTGCATCCGAACGGAAGGTTTTCTTCTTATTTAAGAAATATGCAATCGTATTCGATATAGCATTCGATAAGAAGAAAGGTAATACATAACCCCAA
>NZ_JAXFPY010000104.1:0-4251 GCF_034179385.1 Anaeroplasma sp. | reverse complement strand
AATCTCAACCAGCCAACCGTAATGTTTGCTTCTTTTGACTTTCTTAATAATTCCTTGCAAAGCCTATTTTTTGCCTTTCCATACTCCGTAATAGGCTTGCAATTATATTCTTCCGTAACAATCCCTTCACATTTACCGCATTCCGCTTGACTTCCAATAGAAATGAAGCGACTGCATCCCATTAAAGATGCAGTATCAAATAAAGCTATAGAATTGTTATAATTTTCATTTTGAATTTCTGCATTATCTCTTTCAGGAACTCTTGTACCATTCCATGCAATATGCATAACAATATCAACCTTAGAGGATATTTTATCCTTTAAGGTATTGTAATTATCCATATCACATTCAACTATCGTTAATGCATTGCTTAATATAGAATTAAGTTTTTGGCTCGATTTTGAATTTGGTCTTACAACAGCAAATACAGAATAGCCTTTTTCAAGTAAAGCTTTTACTAAAGGGAATCCAATAAAGCTTGTTGCACCCGTGACAACAACATTCTTCATTATAGACTCTCCTTTACCTTATCAATTACTGCTTCTTTGTCCATCTTATAATAATGGCGTAGATAATCTGTTGAACCAACAACACTTGTAAATTCATCCTTCATACCTAAGCGAACAAGTTTTACCTGAATACCATGCTTCGATAAAACGTCACTAATGCTTGAGGCAAAGCCACCCTCTATTTGGTGTTCCTCAAGAGTAATAATTGTTTTAAACTTCTTTGCTACTTCCTTAATAACTTCCTCATCCATTGGTTTAATTGTTGGAAAGCTATATAAGGTAACAAAGATTCCTTCTTTTTCAAGTTCTAGTACAGCATCATTTGCTTCTTTTGTAATAGCACCTGTAGAGAATATGCATGCATTATTACCTTCGTGAAGTAAATATGCTTTACCTACCTTAAACTCGATTTCACCTTGGTGAATATTAGGCTCTCCACCACGGCCAAGACGAATGTAAACTGGGGTTTCCATATCGATTGCAGCCTGAGTGACTGCTCTAGTTTCAATTGGATCACAAGGTGAGAAAACAGTAATATGAGGCATTACCTTCATACATGCGATATCCTCTGTCGCATGATGGCTCATACCTAAAGAGCCATAAGCAAAACCAGCGGCTAATGCAACAATTTTTACATCACAATTATGATAACAAATATCATTTCTTATTTGCTCAAGACATCTCAATGTTGAAAATGAGCCAATAGAATATGTAAATACTTTCTTTCCACTGAGTGCTAGACCTGCAGCAACGCTTGACATGTTTTGTTCAGAAATACCAACATTTACATATTGCTTTGGGAAGTTTTCGTATAATGGATTTAAAACGTTAAAGCCTAAATCCGCAGTTACAAGCATTAAATCCTTATTTGTTTTTGCATTTTCGCAAATAACCTTAACTAAATTATTTCTCATATTCCTCTGCCTCCAATTCCTTCTTAGCAGATTCATAGAATTCTCCTTGCGGATCTCTATAATGCCATAATAGCTGATTTTCCATAAAGGATACACCTTTTCCCTTTATCGTGTTTGCGACAATACAAATAGGCTTATCATTATCAAACTTCGTTTGGAATGCATCGAATAATTCCTCATGGGAATTACCATTAATGGATAAAACATTAAAGCCAAAGGTTTTAATCTTTTCACCTAAATTTCCTGTATCCATTACTTTAGCAACATCCCCCATTGCCTGCATTCTATTTCTATCGATAATAATCGTAAAATTGGATAGATTATATTGATTTGCAAACATTACGGTTTCCCAAAATGATCCTTCATTACATTCGCCATCACCTACGATTGCGTAAACATGATATGGCTTATTATCTAGTTTTGCAGCAAGTGCCATTCCAGTTGCAACACATACACCATGACCCAAGGAGCCTGTTGAAAACTCAACTCCAGCTACATTCTTATGTGAAATGTGGCCAGAAAAATTGCTGCCATCTAAATCATAGGTTTTTAACTCTTCTCTACTATAAAAACCAACGTTTGCTAGTGTTGCATAAAGTGCACTACCTGCATGTCCCTTACTCAATACCAAACGGTCTCTTTCATCCCATTTTGGATTTTTTGTGTCATATTTTAATATATCTGCATAAAGTACAGCTAATATATCTGTAACAGAGTATGCAGAGGCTATATGAGATGCATGTGAATTATGTATCATTTCTAAAACATCTAAGCGCACATTATGCGCTAATTGCTTACTATTCATAAATCACAAATCTCCTTTCTTACTTCAATTTAAAGAATTCCTTAATTTCCTTATCCATTTCAGCTGGTATATCTTCTTTGTTATTAAAATATATCTTTGTGAATTCTACAATTTTTTTCATACACTCGTCAATGTGCCATCTTGGTCTCCAACCAAATACATCTTTAATCTTCCAGTTATCAAGCTTTAGGAAGGTTGCCTCATGTGGACCCCCATCATATTTTGAGGTCCAATTTACATTGTTGCCCCATTCTTTACAAAATAATGTAACTAAATCTCCTGTAGAAACACAATCACAATCATCTGGTCCTACATTAAAATATCCTTCGAAATCTTTATTGTTATATTGCTTCTCGCAAATAGTCAAATAAATATATAAAGGCTCTAAAACATGTTGATATGGTCTTGTAGAATAAGGATTTCTAATCACGATATCCTGATTCTTTTCCACCGCTCTAATACTATCTTGAATGATTCTATCTATTGCGAAATCGCCACCACCAATGACATTACCAGCTCTAGCTGTTGATACGGATACATCCATATCCTTAAAGAAGGATTTCTTATAGGAATGAGTTACAAGTTCACTACAAGATTTTGAATTACTATATGGATCATATCCATCTAATGGTTCATTTTCCTTAAAAGCATGATCTGGCATATCCTCATTTAAATAAACCTTATCTGTTGTTACATTTAAGAAGGATTTTACTGATTTTGTAAGTCTTACACATTCACAAATGTTTGCTGTACCCATTACATTAGTTTCATAGGTATAAAGTGGATTCTTATATGATTCTCTTACGATAGGCTGTGCAGCCAAATGCATTACAATTTCAGGCTCAAACTCATCAAATACTTCTTTTAAGTGCTTATAATCTCTTATATCACCAATCACATGTTTAATTTTATCCTCTACTTGAGCTAAAGAGAATAAATTAGGGGTTGTTGGAGCCTCTAGAGAATATCCACAAATAATAGCTCCTGCATTAACTAGTATTCTTGTAAGCCAAGTACCTTTAAAGCCTGTATGACCTGTAATCAATACTCTTTTGCCCTTATAAAAATTTAAATTTAGCATATTATCTATTCCAAACCTTCCAAGGACAATCTGGTTGATTGTCTAGTCTTTCTAATAATTCTCTTTCACGAAGTGTATCCATACACTGCCAGAAGCCCTTATGGGTATAAGCATTTAATTGACCCATCTTTGCAAGCTTTGGTAATACATCCGTTTCAAATACACAATCATCACCCTCAATAAGGTCTAATACTTCTGGTTCTAATACCATAAAGCCAATGTTGATTAATGCACCATCTACCTCAGCCTTCTCTCTAAAGGATTTTACTGTACCATCCTTTGCAACCTTAATTACACCTTTAGATTGACCAAAGTTGTAAACGGTGAACGTCGCAAGCTTACCGGATTCGATATGGCTCTTTAATACAGCATTTACATCAATATCACCTACTGCATCGCCATAGGTCATAAAGAATCTATTATTTCCTATATAATTTTTAATTCTTTTAATTCTTCCACCCGTTTGAGTAGAATATCCTGTATCGGAAATTGTAACCTTCCAATCAAATTTTGGCTTATCGTGTGTAATTCTTTCACCTGTTGCGATATCAAATGTAACATCATTTGTATACATATCAAAGTGAGCAAAATATTCTTTTATAACCTGTTGCTTATAACCACCACAAACGACAAAATCATTAAAGCCTTGGTGAGCAAAAATTCTCATAATATGAACCATAATTGGATATTTTCCAATTTCAATCATTGGTTTTGGTTTTAAATGGGATTCTTCGGAAATTCTAGTACCTAATCCACCAGCAAGTATAACTGTCTTCATACACATAAGTTTTTCCTCCTATTCTCCCGAACGGTCAAATAAGACCATCCAAGCTCCTTTAAATATTATTTTTAAATCTAACCATACATTTCTCTTTTGAATGTATTTTAAATCAAGCTCCACCCACTCATCAAAGGATAATTGATTTCGATTATGCTCAATTT
>NZ_JAXFPY010000095.1:0-13629 GCF_034179385.1 Anaeroplasma sp. | reverse complement strand
ATGAAAAAGGAGTGAAAAACACTCCTAGTTCTCCTCATCATCAAAGGTAGTATAATGATGGATTTTATGAGGCTTTACAATCTCTTCTGGGATGTTTTCTGCAACCCAAGGACACTGTGCACCCACCTGAATATCATAAATGATGGAGCCATCCTCATTCTCCTTGATTTCCCAAATGTATCCATAAGTCATTTCACCATGGAACATAAATCTAACGAATTCTTCCTTTTTATATTTTGAATTAATTTCCTTTTTTACTTTTTTCTTAAATGGCCACATATCTAACACCTAGCTTTCCTTAATTTCCTTATATGCCATAAAATATACCTTTTCTCTACCTTCTGTAACTAAATCGGTAAGTCTATCCTTTAATTCATCATCCTCTAGGATTAAGGATACAATATCTGGATTATATCTTTTACCCATCGATTCCTTTAATTCCATAAGTAATGTATTAAAATCCTTACCCATCGTATAGTTTCTTCCTAAAATATCGGTTGCAGCATCGATAGAATCTGCAATAGATATAATATCTATAGCAATCCTATATTTGGATTTTGTATTATCAAA
This sequence comes from Anaeroplasma sp., assembly GCF_034179385.1. NCBI lineage: Bacteria > Bacillati > Mycoplasmatota > Mollicutes > Anaeroplasmatales > Anaeroplasmataceae > Anaeroplasma > Anaeroplasma sp. The sequence goes on along the minus strand of NZ_JAXFPY010000095.1, from coordinate 13,059 downwards.
ATCTATAGGGTATCCACCACTTCCATCATAAAATTTATGATGTCCAATCATAATATCGATATATGGATTAAAATCAGAATCATCCTTCAAGAACACTAACGCTCTTTTTGGGTGTAGCTTTATGCATTCAAATTCATCCTCTGTAAGCCTTCTACCCTGGCAATTAATTACACCGACGGTTAGGCACTTCCCTAAATCATGAAGCATAGCAGAACAGCCTATATAGTCTAATAGATCTGCCCCACGAATTCCTGCATTCTCTAAAGGCTTTAATAGGCTTGGGCAATCCCTTAGTATTTTCATAGTGATTTCTTCACTAATTCTTTTTACCATAAGAGAATGAATATAAGTAATTGGCTGTCTTCTTATAATTAATCTTTGGATTAAATCAAGCTTTTCATCTATACCATCCATATAAGGCAGCATACTATAAAATAAATCCGATGAGATATCATCAATATAGGATGTATAATCCTTGTAATTCATCAAGGATATATATTTTAATATAGGCTCAGTAAGCATCTTTACATACGCCTTTTTTTCTTTTTTATCTATATTTAAATATTTTATAATCTCCTTTAGGGATGAATTAATATCCATCCAATTACAAAACTCTAATATAGAATCCTCCGTTCCATCAAAGGCTAAATTCTTATTTAAATATTCATTATTCATTTCCTCTAATTTCAAGAATAATGCATCAATATCATATTTCTTATAATAATCTAAAATGATCTGTCCAATACGCAAGGTATCTTTCTTTAAATCCTTAAATGAATTTAGAGTTCTTTCCACTAGATGAAAATATTCATCTCGATATAGGGCATTCTTATCTAAATATCGAGCAAAGCCATAGAAGAAGGCTTCAACAACATAATAGATTTCATCTATAGCATCTTCATTTTCTTCTATATGTATTTTAATAGAATCCTTAAAACAAAAATCCAAAAAATCCTGAAAAAAATAAACAATATCCTTTTGATATTCCTCTACTACATCGGGTAGTGCACTTGTCAAATTGTAATATGCAATAAAGAATCTGGCTTTTTCAGCATTCGTTAATTCTTGATAATGCTCCTTTAATTTTAAAATCTTCAAAAAGGAATCTCTAACCTTTTCCTTATAGCTAAAATTACCCATTCTTAGATAATATTCCATACATTCATAGCCATAATTCAAATATAGGAATAATAATCTATGACGATTACCTTGCTTTTCGTAATACGCAATAAGCTTTTCCATAATCGGAATAATAAAGCCAGAATCATGAATTTCCTCTTCCTTAAACTTTGCAATACTTTTATATGCAACATCATAAAGAATAGGATCATTCTTATCTAATGTAGTATTAATGAATAGAATAGTATCTACATATGATTGAAAGATTTCTCTTATTTTTTCACTTCTTTTCTTAAGCATTAAATTCCATTCATCATATTCTAAATCTAAGAATAATAAATCATTTTGCCCTGCAAGATCATATAAAATATCTTTAACCCTTAAAAAGGCAAGATTGAATTCACTATCCATAAAATCACGCTCCTTTTTAAAAGAAACAGGATAAATATCCTGTTCCTAAGCGGTTTGAGGCTTACCCTTCTTTGCGGTATAGGTAATATCCTGCTTAATGGAATCCATTAACATAGATGCCTCTTCCTCCTCCTCTTCTTCCGTAGGAAGAACAACAGTATCTAATATATCCTGTAAATGATATTCCTTCATTAAATATTTCTTGGTCTGAAAGCCAATTAAAACGGTTAGGGAGGCATTCACCATGCCTTGTGTAACAGAATCAATTACCGTAGAAACCACAGAGCCTAAAACAGGAACCTTATCTACGACATTTCCCATCTTTTTTACAACTCCAGTTGCGATAGCACCAGTCGCATTGCCTAGTCCATATGCAACTAAAGCATCTGCAATTACAGCCTGGTAGCACTTCATAAGCTGAGTGTCCGATGGGCGAAAACCATATAGAAAAATTAAATCCTTAATTAATTTCAAATTGTATGTAACAACAAATAATGTATCAACCTTCTCGTTTTGAGATAATGCAGTAGTAATGCCAACCTTTACTGCATGATCTCTAATCATCTTATTCGCAGCAGTTTTAACATCTGTTTCATAAACCTCTGTTAAGGCATCCTTTAACCCCTTATCATCATGGGTTTGACGTGCAATCGCAAGCTTTCCTACATTTGCCTCACTATACCAAATAACTCCTGTAGTCTTAGCCTTTAAATCAATCATCTTATCTGCAATAGATTCTCTTAGCGCTTTATTATATTTCTTTGCTTCCTTCGCATTTCTTGAATCTACATTTGTAATAAATGGCTTAGCCTCATGAATCTTAACTAAAGGTACAATATATACAAACATAAAGATTAATACGGCAACACCAATACCTACATATCCTGCAATCTGATGAAGTTCGAATAATCTTAATACGATTAAGAATAAGCAAAAGAAGATAATAATACCAATGGCTGCCGCAAAAACAAATAAAAATGTTTTTGCAACCTTCTCATTCACTGGCTTTGAATACTTCTTTTGATATTCCTCAAGGGTAAGTTTACCAGGTTCCTTTTCTACTTTCTCATTTTGCCTTAAGGCAACCTCATTTTTAGGCATATCATCACATCCAATCGTATAAATCTAATTTATTGTATCATATTTTTAAAAAATATGAAATAAAAAGAAAAAAGCCAGGAAAACCTAGCTTATCCCCTCAATTGATTTGAAACATCATAGGTACCTGCAATAGGTGGATGCTCTCTATCTGTTACACGACGATTAAACTCCATCTTTTGTCTTCTAGCCTCCTCTGGAAGTAGGCTAAATGCGAAAACTCCATCCTCAACTGTATTATATGATGTCTTAATATCACCAAAATCAATATTTTTGTGATTATTCATATTCTCAACTAATATTTGCTTATGCTCACCATTATCTATAATTAAAATCTGAAATGGTGGTTTTACCTCAGGAATTATAACTAAAAATCCTTGGTCTGTTACATAAGATTGGCAACCTTCAACATATACATATTCTTCAACCTGTGGTGCTTCTTCCTCTTGAACTTCTTTTTTCTTTTTGAATCGATCAAAAAGTCCCATATGTAATCCCCCCTTTTGAAATTGTATTTCTTCACTAATATTATAACCCAAAATTGCAACAAATTAAAACATTTTTTAAAAATTTACTAAAATTTTTCGTAAAATCACGCAAATATTTTATTTTTAGGGCTTAAATATTAGATAAAACGAATTATAACACAGTTTTCTTTCAAAAGAAAGTACATTTTATTTATTTTTGTGTTTCATAGGATTGACTTTTGATTTGTTCCCAAAAAGTATGGGGAAAGTGCCCTTATATAAGTAAAAGAAAAAGCAGGAAACCCTGCTTATCCCTATGACTCAAAGAAGTGCTTTCCTTCCTCTATAACTAATCTTTTACCTATTCATTAAATATTAAAGTGACATAATAGTCTTTTCCTAATATATCGCTTCTGATATTTGATCTTTTTTATATATTTGAAATGACAGTATCAAATGCATATTTATCCAAATGAAGCTTCATCATAAACAACAAACCTCCTGTAATTTAAACAAAACACTTTTATTATAGTATTTGGAATAATACAATAATCCTTCAAAATTAATATCATTATCAATTATATAATTATATATTACTTTATTTGGATTCTCACAATCATAATAAACATCATATTTATTTAATAAAAGATCTAACACTTGTAATATCTTATAGTTATCCCTTGTTACAACAACAGGAGGTTTAATTAATTTAATATTATCTATATCACTAACAACCCTATTGTTATTCGTAACAATATATTCTTCTTTTGCTATTTGTGTTGTTAATCCAATTTTATTAGCTAATGTTGGTCCACTGATATATCCATATACTTGATCAATGTTACATAAATATAAATCATGAATCAGTTTATTATAATCAATATTAGAAAACCCAAAAGGAGTTTTCACAGCTCTATAATAAATTCCTTTTCGATATCTTATAAAATCATCATGTTTCTCTTCATATCTATGAATATATTCATTTATAACATTTACATTTGTATAATATAATCCCATAACATATTCACAAATATCTTTACTATAAATAGGCGTACCAATATTATATTTATTAACGTATTTATCGATCAATTCAATAATATTCATAATTATGCCTCCTTGTTATATTTTTGTCATAATAAATCAATTATTACAACATTATTATAACTACATTTAATATAAAAATCAAATACACAATCAAAAATTAGCATTTTAAGGAGTTTTCAGACAAAGAAAAAAGCAGGTAACCCTGCTTATTCCTATGAATCAAAGAAATGCTTTCCTTCCTCTATTACTAATCTTTTTGCCTTAGGATATTCATAAATATCTTCATTATCCTTATTCTTCTCTAAATATTCCTTAAATTCTTTAGCATACCATTTTGCCATATTTAGATTATGCATTAAATAATGTCCACAGTTTTCCTCTGTTTGGCCTGGAACTATAGCGCATTCCTCTACAGATTTGAATGCATTAAGAATTAAATCATATAATTCCTTGGGATTACGATTCCCTTTTAAAATCAGATAAAAACCAGTAAGGCAGCCCATTGGACCCCAGTAGATAACCTCATCCTTCCACGTTTTATCATTTCTTAAATACGTCGCAATAATATGCTCTAAGGAATGCATTGCTGCAACATCGATTACAGGCTCTCTATTTGGTTTTTTTAGCCTAATATCGTAGGTTGTAACCTTAAATTCACCTAAGGTATCTACTCTACTTAAGAATATACCTGGGACTATACGTGTATGATCAACAGAAAAGCTTTGAATTAAATCCATATATATTCCTCCATTTCCTAATCATTATAAACAAAACAATTTTAAACTTCAATATATTAACGAATATGCTTCATATATTCAATATCACAAGGAAGCTCATATCCCTTAAGCTCAACAAATTCAATAGGATATACCCTTTGATTTGTTTCGGTGATTATCCATTCCTTATCTATATTTTCATCTCCCTCATACAAGAAATGATATTTTCTTCCAAGCCCCTTTTCATATTGGCATACAGCAATTTTATATGTTGCATCATCATTCATATTATTCATAAACATATAATTTTGAAGCATCTTATAGTCTTCAATTTTTATTCTTCCTATAGAATTTCCATATTCATCTAGGAATGTATATACATTATTCTTTTTTGTAATAGAGGAAACAGGCTCCTTTTCATTAAGCTTATTTAATACAGAGCCTATAATCTTTAACTCTACATGATCTGTATATTCTGCATAGCAATTCTTGTAATCGAAAAAGCATGCTTTTTCTTCAAAATAAATATGTAATATTCCTTTTTTATAAGACACCTTATAATCATAATAGCCATCTAATATCTCATCTAAGGAAATAGATTCTATTTTATCCTTATATTTATTATAGAATTCCTTTATCGATTTTATTATTTTTCTTCTTACACCACTATCGAAGCTACCTTTTCTAATATTTATCGCAAGTAAAGCCTGTAAATATAGCATATAGCCTACCTTATATTCCTCTTCATTGTCAAAGAATCCTGCAAGACGCAAGGAAACATCCGCTAAGGATGATGTTTTTGGATCTTTGTGGAATTCCTTTAATGCATCATAATATAGGCTATCATAGATAGATTTCGCTATTTGTTCATTCTTTTTTAAATAATATCCATTCCTATACATATCCCCAATCTTATATCTAGCCTCAACATTACCAGATAATGCAGCTAAGGAATAATATTTATATGCCTTATCATATTCTGGTATACCATTATTTACTCTTCCGTAATAATAAATATATCCTAGTGTATTTGGATAATTATCATTATATTCGATATCGATAAGCTTAAGTAAGCACTCCTCTGATATTTTATAATTCTCAGGAACATAGGAATTACCCCCATAATGGGAATAGCATTTTACCCATAAGCCATAAGGATTATCCTTATCTGCTAAATCATTCATAAATTGAATAAATATTCTTTTATCCATTTCATTAGGTTCTTTTTTATCATATAGAATCGATAATATTCTTTTCTTTACGTCATCAGGAACATATCTAGCATATAATGGCTTATCCTTATCCTTTATGTATTCCTCTATTAAATAAATGACATATTTTATACGATCCAATAGATCCATTTTCTTTTCAAAAAGGAAATTATATACATCATAGAATGTATAGGTATCCCTATTTCTTTCAAAATCATAATCTACATATAAGGATAAATCGCTCATGAAGGAAAGCCATAAATCCTTAATTTCCATTATACGATCTATATTTCTTAAAGAGCCCTCTAATAATTCCTTAAATATAATCTCATTAAATTCTAGCTTTCCTTCCTTTAATAAGGCAACCGCACCGTGAATATATGCCGGATTTAAAGCACCCATAATGTTATTACGAATATCTCTCTTATCCCATAATAATACTTTATTATCCTCATATATTACATCACTATCTATAACATAGGGATATCCTTTTGCAGAATCGATGCTAAAGCCTGCAGCTATGGCAAGCTTTTCTAATACATCTCCATATTCCTCTACTATATAGGATGCACCAGAATCATATATAAATGCTTTATCATATAATCTTTTATTTAAAAGCTCAATAACTGCTTCCTTACTATTCAAATTTTTTTTATAGATGTATTTTAATTTGTCATTATGAATAATAACCGCATACTTTTTCATAGAACCACCACCAAATAATATATAAATATATTTTAGCATATTTTACGCTTTGTTACCAAAACAAAAGGCTATAATAAGAAAAGATTAGTTTTGAATAATGACAAGATGAACCTTCATCACTTGATTTATAATCCTTACAAATGCTCACCATAGAAGAATAGTTTTCTGTATAACTATCTAACTCATCTAAAGTAAGCTCATAAGAATAATTCTCTATAACGATTTTTTCTTTTCTTCTTCTATTGCAAGCTTCACACTAGAATCAACTTCTGGTCTGTTACATTAAAATCTTTGGATGTGGTATATAATTCATTTACCCAACAGGATGGAAGTGTAGCAGTGCAAGCTTAAATAAAGATATACAACTTTCTCTTCCATTATTTAACACTCCTTGAAGCACGTTTTCTTACATCAATTTTTAAATCTTGTAGAGTTTTTCCAATCTCATCATCTTTAGCAACTAAAAGCAAATCCTTATCCATATTATCTAAAGCATGTAAAACAGCAGCATAAATCCCTATAGCAACGCTTGAATCTCCGTTTTCAACCTTCCATAGTGTTGTTCTAGAAATATATGCTCTTTCACAAACAAGATTAACTGATAAATCTCTTCTTAATCTTGCAAGCCTAATTTGTTCACCTAATTGCTTTAATATTTGTTCCGTCTTTGGAAGTACTATTGCCTTTTTCGTTTTCATGTAAATCACCTTTCTTTACGCTTATTATTATAAACAAAAATATTTGTTATATCAATAATAATAAACGTTATGTAAAAGCAACCCGTGCTCGAGTTGCCAAAAATATGTTAATGATTCTCTTCTATTTCATTATTTATATTCTTTTTATCATGTATAAAGTATAATAACACGAAATTACATCAAAGCAAAAAATGTAATCTGTAAACATTAAACATATAGATAAAACATATATTGACTTTTGAACGCATTGGTGCTATCATAATATTGAAATAATGAGGTATGTAAATGTACAATATTGTATTTTATGAAGATAAAGATGGTTTTTCAGAACTAAATGATGAATTAATGAAACTTGCTAAAAAAGCGGATAGCAGTAAAGATGCTAGAATACAGTTTAAGCAAATAACTCTATATATTGAATTACTAAAAAATCAAGGCACTAAGATGTCACCTAATATTACAAAGCATTTAGAAGATGAAATATGGGAATTAAGACCAGGATTTAATAGAGTTTTATATTTCTATTTTGAAAACAATACATTTGTTCTTCTACATATGTTTAGAAAAAAGACACAAAAGACACCAAAATCAGAAATAGAAAAAGCACATAAAGAATGTAATGATTATAAAATTCGAAATGGAGGAAAATAATTATGAGAACATGGGAAGATTTCAAAAAGGATGCTAAAGAATTAAACACTACAACTAAAGAAGATATTGAAGAAATTGAAGTATTAGCCAATATTATTAGCAGTATTATCGAAAAACGTAATGAATTAGGTATTTCTCAAAGAGAATTGGCCGATATTTGTGGACTTCCGCATTCTTCTGTTGCAAGAATTGAATCTTGTGCTGTAAAACCAAAAGTTGAGACATTAATTAAAATAATGAAACCACTTGGTTTAACTTTAACAGCAAAAACAATATAATTTTAGGAAAGGCTAACGAGCCTTTTTTATTTTCGATTCCCCTTGTTTTTTCTAGGCCGAAGTGTGAAAAACATCAATTCCTTTTTTCCACTTTTCTCAAAATAGTGGAATTTTTGAATGCAAAATCAATTATAACCTATCCATTTTTTGATTTTTTTCTATTTTTTGGATAACCTATAACGCTGTTTTACATTATTTATGCTAATTTTATCATATTATGAGTAAAAGAAAAAGCAGGGTGAGTGAGAAGTCCTGCTTTCCATATTTCAGTAATTATAATAATCAAACAATGAACGCTTAGAAATGAGTGGTACGTATAATAACTTTTTTGGTTAAGCTATTTATCAAAACTTTTTATAAAAAGCTTAGCTTCTCCTTCTTAATGGATGTCAATTATTATCTTGACAACTAAACTTTAAAAAAATGCTTTTAATTTACAAGTTAAAACTATACCCTATTCCTACATGTGTAATAATAAATTGTGGATCTGCAGGATTTACTTCTATTTTTCTTCTAATGTTTGCCATATGCACCCTCAAAGAGGAATTTGATTCACCAGCATTAGGCCCCCAAATTGCTTTTAATATATAATCATATGTCAAAACTTTACCAGCATTCTTAGTTAGAATTGCTAAAATTCTATATTCATTTGAAGTAATAGGAATCAAATTATTATTTACATATACTAAAGCCTTATCGTAATCAATTTTAAAATTCATATACTTAAACGTCATATCAGAATTAATAATATTGTTTGAAATACTATGTCTAATAGCTATTTTAACTCTAGATTTCAATTCATTATTCCTAAATGGTTTTATTAAATAATCATCTGCTCCCAAATCAAGAGCTTTTACAATATCACTTTCAAAACTTCTAGCAGAAACAACAATAATCGGCGTTGTCATAGATTTTCTTATTTTTATAATAACATCTATTCCATCAAGATCGGGTAAGCCTAAATCTAAAATAATAACATCTATCGTGTTAGAAGATACTAAGGATAATCCTTCTTTTGCCGTAAAAGCTTGATAAACAGTATATTCATCTTTCAATAAAGAACTAATTAAATCATTTATGCTTTTATCATCTTCAATAATTAAAATATTATTTTTCAACACTTTTCACCACCGGTATTTTAATTGTAAAAGTAGCTCCTACATCGGGATTATTCGAAGCTTGTATTATTCCTCCATGTAATTTAGCAATTGTATTACTAACAGACAATCCAATCCCTTTATATAAATAATCGTAATCATCACTAACAAATAAGGATTGATTTAAATACCTATCAACATCATCCGTAATACCAGGACCAAAGTCTTTTACCTTTATATATACAAAAGATTTATCATATTCAGCATATAATAGGATTGGTACATCCGATTTGCCATGTATATAAGCATTTTCTAATAAATTGTTTAATATTTGCCCAAAAAGTTTAGAATCAACATTAACGAATAATATTTTATCTGGAACCTGTGCGAACACTTTAGCATCCATATATCTATTTTTAAACCTATGAACTGCTTCTTCAAACAATTCTTCTACTAATTCTTCATGCATAGATAATTTTAAGTTCGTATTTATTTTAGATATAGATAATACATTCTCAACCATACCTAATAGATTTTCCGTTTCTTCCTTTATAGCAATTATTGCTTTCCTATCATTTTCGCTCAATTTTTCGTTTTTAGCTAAATTTGTACTATTACCTAAAATAGATGTTAATGGTGTCCTAAAATCATGAGAAACAGATTGTAAAAAATTCCCTCTCATTCTTTCCTTTTCTGCCTCTATTTTAATACTTTCTTCTTCCATTATCCTAGTAGTCAAAACCGAAGTTAAAAGCGCTATAGCGAGCATTACAAAGAAAGTAAGAATATAAGCAGGAATTGAAAATGATAACTCAAAATAAGGAATAGTAAAAGCGTAATTAACTATAAAAGATGCAATAATTGAAGATACAATTCCATATAAATATCCATTTGTAAATCTTGAAATTAAAAACACAGAAAACAAAAAAAGTAATGAGCTATAAACAGCTGAATCCTCAATATAAATTTGAATCAAATAACATAATCCAAAAGGAATCATTAATAGAATTAAACTTAACAATGTGTCTTTCCAAGAAAAAGTAAACATTTTAATTTTTTTATCCTTCATTAGTTTCACCAGTTTTTATATATTGCTTTAATAAATTTTCAGATGCGTGGATAACGGGTAAAGTAAAGAAAATACCCATAGCTTCACTTTCTGAACCAAGCTTATCATACAGCTTTTTCAAAATAATATCCACAATATCCTTATGAACTAATATCAATATTATTTCTTTTTCTGGGTGGATTCCGATACCATATAGCTTCATCGCATCAGGCGATACACTCGAATTTGCCGGAATAATTGTTCCACCACGTGCCCCATTTTCTTTTGCTACATCCATTACAGACTCTGAAAAGCCTTCATTTACGATGGCAACAATATTAAACAATTTAATATCCATTATTTCACACCTCCTGATGTTAATGCAATGTAATTTGATACTCCAATTATTGAATCGATTGGAATAGTATATACCATACAAGCATTACTTCTAAAGCTTTTAAATCTATCTTCTAAATTAAGGATTGCATCCTTAACTTGATCCTCTCTAACAACGCAAAACATTACATCTTTCGTAAATGATTTATCTATAGTCCCTTTGGCTAATGTAGATGCGAACCCTACGACATGGTATCTTTCTAGCACATCACCAATAATCTCTTTTTTCCCCTTTGGCAATGTAATAATCATTAAAAATATTTTAATTAAGTTTTTCTTAGATTTCATAATTGCCACCGAACCTTATTATTTTCTTATCATCTTCTAGCAATACTTGCTTTACAGCCTTTTTAATTCTTCTTTTTTCTTTAAATACAGATAAAGCACCTAATATTTCTATAGATAGTAATGGACTTAAAGCCACTAATGCTACAACACCAAACCCATAATTTAGGATGGATTCACTGCCATTTAAATTATTACATACACCAATAGCAATAGGTAAAATAAAACTTGATGTTAATGGGCCAGAAGCAACACCGCCAGCATCAAAAGCAATTGCAGTATATATTTTAGGAACAAAAAATGCCAAAATAAAGCATAATATATATCCAGGAATAATGATATATAATATGGATATTTTAAATGCAATTCTAATCATTGCTAATGAAATAGCAATACCTACACCTATAGCTAAAGTTATTAACATGCTTCTCTTTTTTATTAATCCATTCGTCATCTCTTCGACCTGTAAAACTAATATTTTAATTGCTGGTTCTGCTAAAACAGTTAATGCACCAATAACAAATGCAATTAGTATAAGTACAAATGTATTCGTGTTAGATAATAAATTTCCAATCTTGTATCCTATAGACATATAAGTATTATCTACAGCAGACAAAAATAATACTAAACCTAAATAAGCTATTATTAATCCTTTAACCAATAAAACAATTTGCTTTTTAGAGGAATGTAATAAAATTCTATCAACTACTATAAAACACAAAAATAATAATCCTATTGAAATACCAACATCTTTTAATTTTTCTACAAAGCATTTTAAATATGATAAAAAGAAATTATCAGATATAGCATAATCATTTAGTTCATAAACCATTTCTTTTCTTGAAAATAAAGCAAGAATTAATACTATAAGAACTGGTCCTATAGATGAAAAAGCAACAAATCCAAAGGATGCATCTTTTTCACTTTTTTGAGCTAATATATTAGCGACACCTGCACCTAAAGCCATTAAAAATGGAACTGTCATTGGACCTGTTGTAACACCACCTGAATCAAAAGCTAAAGCAACAAGTGATTCTTTTCCTTGGAACGCTAAAAGAGCCACTATTGAAAATGCCAACATATATAATAAGCTTAATATTCTTATTAAATTGATCTTTTTTATAATCTTAAGTATAGCAACAACCAAGAAAAAACCAACAGATAATCCGACAGATGCAATCAATAATACATTATTGAAAATAGATTTTGTTTGAGAGGCTAGAACAGTCAAATCAGGTTCAGCAATAGTAATAAGAAGACCAAACATAAAAACCACTAATAATAAAACAATAACTTTACCTTGCTTAGTCAATCCTTTACCCACATTTTTCCCAATTGGCGTCATCGCATGTTCAGAACCATAATTAAATAATCCTATTCCAATAATAACAATAATAGTTGCTAAAGAAAAAGATAATATTTCATATCCTGTAAATTCAATTATTCTAAAAATCAATAACAACATCACCAAAGCATATATAGGTAATACAGAAATTAATGATTTTCTCATTTCAATTAATAATTCTTTTTTCAACGACAATCACCCAAGTTTAATTATATATAATAAAAAATATATTGTCCTCTTTTTAAAAAAATCTTAACAGCTTCTTAACACCTAAATTAATTTTAGTTTTTCCAAGATGTTATTATTTTTTATACTATGAATGTAATGCCTCCAAAAACTTGAGACAAAATTAAAAAGGGGCTGTAAAAAAACCTAGGTTTTGAAAAACACTAGATTTTTAGGGCATACAGCCCTTTTTTTGCTGTTGTAAGACAAAAAAACGCTCGGGGAATCGAACCCGGAGCCGTTTTTAAGGTATAATATTGTTGGG
>NZ_JAXFPY010000036.1:0-9916 GCF_034179385.1 Anaeroplasma sp. | reverse complement strand
CTTATCATAATCGCTTAACATTTCTGCCGCTTCCCTTATGATTAAAGAATTATCCTCTAAATATTTTCCAATATCCTTTGTAGATAATAATTTTAACGCTCTATCTAATTCCATTTTACTATCTTCAGGAATTTTTTTAAGGGAGACTAAATATAATTCCATATTATCAAAGAAAGCACTTGTCGAAAAATTCTTATAGCCAATTTTTTGAATGTAATCATCCCCTTCGATATCATGATTACAAATGAAAATAACCTTTGATTTTTCCTTTCTATATTTATAGAATCTTGAATGTAAAATAGATAACTGATAAAGTCCCATTGAAACATCCTCTTCATTTTTTTCATTTGAAACATTGCCACATTCAATCTCTAGTTCAATCATTAAATTAAGCTTATCCACCTTAATATCATAATTCACTGTTTTTAAGGTACATAAATCTCTTTCTCCCGTATCGGTTAATGTAATATCGGATTCCTTTAAATCTAAGTTACAAATCCCATTGAGTAATAGAGTTAAATAATTCTTCTTTCTTTTAATTAACTCCTTGAAATAATAATCGGTTAGACCGATGGCCTCTAATCTTTCTGTCATTTTTTAATCCTCTTTTCTATTTATTTTTTGATTAGCTTTTTTTGCCTTTCATATAATAAATAGTCAAAATCTCAAAAAAATTTTCGCGATTATAAAAAAAACTGAAAAAAAGTTAATTTTTACAGTCTTCTATTTCAAGTAAGTGATATGCGTTTTTACCTAAAATCTTATCTATATCTTCCTTATTTATTCCAGATTCCTTTATGAATTCAATATAAGGTGCACCAATTGCCCATGGGCAATCTGTGGCAAATAATATTTTATCTGCACCATGCTTTAAAACGAATCTTTTGAAATCCTCTTTAGATAATAATGGTATTCTTTTTCCCTTTTGATTGCAATATCCTAAGCTAAATGCAGTATCGATATAAAGATCCTTACCTAATAGCTTAGAATAAACTTGATCCCATAGCCCCCAAGAGCCCATGTGAGCTAAAACGAGCTTACCCTTATGATGTAATCCATTCATCATATTTAAAATTCTATCTGGAGTAATCTTAGGGTCTCCTTTAATTCCAATGTCAATTCCGGCATGTAGAATAACAATTAAGCCAAATTCAAAGGCCTTATCGATAATATTTATATATTTCACATCATCGATATAGGTATCCTGATATGGCGGATGAAGCTTAATTCCTTTTATACCTTCATCCTTAAGACGAATGATTTCTTCTTCATAATCTATATAATCTGGATGTAATCCTCCAAAGGATAAAATATGGGTTTCCTTATATTTTTTATTTACCTCTATTGCAAAGGAATTAATACTTTTTACCTGTTTTGCGCTTGTCGCAACAGGTAAAACCAAGGAATAATCAATATGATTCTCCTCCATTTTGCGTCTTAAATCAGAAATTGTACCATCCGTATATGCACATAAATTACCCTTTTCCTCTAATATAGGGATTGCCTTAGGAGCTATAGAATCTGGAAATGCATGTGTATGAAAATCTATTATCATTGTAATTCATCTACCTTACCACAAGTTACATATACCTTATCCTTCGTATCGACTAATACCTCACCCTCAGGTACGATAACTCGTCTTTCATAGCACATGAAGATTTGATCGACATTTTCTGGCTTCTTCGTAAAGCTTGACACAATAGGTACAATAATAAAGGATACAGCCATACCAAGTACACCCATATAAATGGAATCGGCAAAATCAAACCATAAGATATTATTTGACATTAATTTCGAGTTTACACCAGTTAAGGACAATATTAAGGATACTACTGCAATCAAAACCCCCAAGATAAAGGATGCCCAAATGGATGCCTTAGTTGTCTTTTTCCAATATAATCCATAAAAGAATGGACCAATGAAAGCACCACTAATTGCACCCCAGGATATTCCCATAAGAGATGCAATATCCTTAGTGAATTCCTTAGGGCCATATTCCATAAATGCCGCAAGGCCTGCAGAAACTAAAATAAATACGACAACAAATATTTTAAGAAGCTTCATTTTTGTGATTTCAGATACTTCCTTCTTTGTACCAATTAAATCGAAGGTTACGGTTGCAGCACTCGTATGAACCAAACCAGATAAGGTAGACATCGATGCAGCTAAAACTAATACTAGTACAATCGCAATGACAACGACATTTAATCTTGATACAATTTCAGGAATTACCGTTTTGGCATTTCCTGTAAAGAATAGAGTACCAAATCCGCCCAAGAAATAGCATCCACCAGCAACAATAATAGCAAACACCGTAGAAATGATAGAGCCCTTTCTTATTTGGCCTTCATTTTTAATTGAATAGAACTTACCTACCATTTGAGGAAGTCCCCAGCATCCTAAGGACGTTAATAAAACAACATAAAGTAAATGTATAGGGTCTGGGCCAAACATAGAGGTTAAGGCCCATCCACCCTCTAAAGCTAAAGCCTCCATAGAGGCCATGAAGCCTCCATTAAGGTTTAACGCAAAAACGATAACTAAGGAAATACCAACGAGCATAATTACACCTTGAATGGCAGAATTAATTGCTGTTGACATTAATCCACCAACAATAACATATGCACCTGTTGCAACACTAATAATGAGTACCCAAACCCAGTAAGGTACTGCATCACTAAAGCACACTTGGAATAAATAGGATAAGCCATTATAAAGTGCTGCAGTATAAGGCACTAAGAATACAAATACAATAACCGATGCAGCTATTTTGAGCGGCTTAGAATTAAATCTTTTGCCAAAGAAATCCGGCATAGTAGATGAATTTAAATGCTGGGTCATAATTCTTGTTTTTCTACCTAATACAGCCCAAGCTAAGAAAGAACCAATGAGTGCATTACCTATACCAATCCAAAATGCACTAATACCAAAGGCAAGTCCGAAGGATCCTGCATATCCTATAAATACTACCGCACTAAAGTAAGATGTTCCATAGGCAAATGCGGAAAGCCATGGTCCAACGTTTCTACCACCAAGTACAAAGTCTTGGCTTGTTTTTGCCTTTCTTCTACAATAATAGCCAATATATAGGGTTACTAGAAAGAAAATGACTATAAAAATAATCTTAATCGCCAAATCCATAATTCATTCTCCTAGCTTGTAGTTTCTGCTTCTACTAAGCGAACCTTAGAATAAATTTCTCTTAGCTTTGGCTTTTCAATTTTTCCTGTTGCATTTCTTAATACCTTAGCGAAAATAATCTTTTTCGGACGCTTGTATCTTGGTAAATCAAAACAGAATTGATTTACCTCATCCTCACTCATCATAACACCTTCCTTAAGCTCAATAATAGCTAAGGTAACCTCACCGAGCCTTTGATCAGGAAGTCCAATGACAGCACAATCCTTAATTTTTTCGTGCTTTCTTAGGAAATCCTCTATTTGTACAGGGTAGATGTTTTCTCCACCTGTGATGATGACATCCTTCTTTCTATCCACTAAATAATAGAAGCCATCCTTATCACGCTTAGCCATATCACCGGTATATAGCCAACCATCCTTAATGGATTCCTTTGTAGCCTCGGGGTTTTTATAATATTCTACCATTACACCATCCCCCTTAACACAAAGCTCTCCAACCTCCTCAGGTGCTAAAACCTCGTGGTTCTCTTCATCCATAATCTTAACCTCCCAGCCATACCCTGGTATTCCAATTGCGCCAACATGGCTTAAGTTTTCAACTCCAAGATGAACACAGCCAGGTCCTATAGATTCCGATAATCCATAATTTGTATCATATTGATGAGAAGGGAATACCTTCATCCATCTTTGAATTAAGCTTGGTGGTACAGGCTGTGCACCAATGTGCATAAGCCTCCACGGATTTAAATCATAATCCTTAAGCTTAATATCTCCTCTATCGATAGAATCTAAGATATCCTGTGCCCAAGGTACTAAAAGCCAAACAATTGTACAATGCTCCTCAGATACAGTATTTAAAATCCATTCCGGTTTAATACCTCTAAGTAAAACAGCCTTAGAAGCGGATATCAATGAACCAAACCAATGCATCTTAGCCCCTGTATGATATAGTGGTGGAATACATAAGAAATTATCCTCATGTGATTGGAAGTGATGCTTCTGTTCTACTCTTGCAGAGTGCACTAAGGCCTTATGTAGGTGTCTAATCGCTTTAGGAAATCCTGTAGTACCTGAAGAGAAATAAATTGCGGCATTATCCTCCCCTGTCAATAATACCTCATGCTTTACTGGCGAAAAATAGTCAATAATTTCTAAATAGGTATCCGCAAACGGTACACTACCATCACCCACATAAATTAATGTTTTTACCATTGGGGTATGGTCCGCAATAGGCTCAACTCTTCCAATGAATTCATTACCAAAGATTAAACAGCTACAATCGGCTAAATCTAAGCAATATTTAATCTCATCTGTGGTATATCTATAATTCATAGGTACTGCTAGTGCTCCAGTTTTTAATATTCCAAAATAAATAGGAAGCCACTCTAAGCAGTTCATTAAAAGAATTGCAACCTTATCATTTTTCTTAATACCCTTACTTAAAAGTAAATTTGCTGTTTTATTCGCAAGCTCATCAAATTCAAGCCAAGTAATACTTCTTCTTACCTCTTTTGCTCTTCCTGGCTCTACTAAATTGTATTCTCTCCAGGTACGATAGCTTTCAGGCTTTTTTTGAGGATTGATTTCAACTAAGCATTCTTCATTACCATACTTTTTGGCATTGTCTTCTAAAAAGTCAATAATTGTCATTTTCATTTCCCTCCTAAAATTTAAAAAAATCGTCCTTCCATCAGAAAGGACGATTATAACCGTGGTACCACCTTATTTTACTAATTCATAGTCTCATTAACGATATAACGGTCGCACCCGTCTAGCCTTTTAAGCTAGAGGCTCAAAAGATGTATTCGTCATATTCTTCATAATAGCTTACACCTGCCGCTATCTCTCTTATAATCCGTAATATAACTACTTCTTCTTTATCAACGCAATTTAAAAATATTTCTTCTATTTTAGCATAGGCTAATTTCAAAATCAATTTATAGTATGAATTTATTTGGAATTATAGCCAAGCTCAAAAGCTTTTAGATTAACATCTAATAATTTTGCTGGAACTGTAGATTTAATAACCTCAATCCATTTATCATAGGCTATATCCATCTTCTTAGCCATAACACCAAGTAATACAACATTAACTGCTTTAATGTTACCAGCTTCCTTTGCTAAGCTTGCAGCATCTACAAATGTAGTATTTGCTACTTTAGATAATTTCTTATCGATATCCTTTGGATAGGTTGCTGCACCATTGTTTACTGGCATAGGATTAATTTCTTGGGTATTTGCAATAATATGTCCACCTATCTTTAAATAAGGTAGAGCTCTATATGCTTCTAGCATTTCAAATGCAAGAATAATATCGGCTTCTCCCTTATCTACAATTGGAGAATATACCTTATCGCTATATTTAACATTGGTTACAACAGAACCACCTCTTTGGCTCATACCATGAACCTCAGATAGCTTTACATCATAACCCATTTCAATAACTACATTACCAATGATTCTTGAAGCAAGTAATGTACCCTGACCACCAACACCAACGATCATAATGTTCATATTATGCTTCCTCCTTTACAATTGCATGGAATGGACATACATTAATGCAAAGTCCACAACCATTACACTGTGTCTCATCAATCTTAACTACACCATCCGCCATGGAAATTGCAGGACATCCAAGCTTTAAGCATTGCTTACACTTCTTACATTGATCTGTAATCTTGCAATAACCTGTATATTTTACACCCTTAAGTAATGCACAAGGTCTTTGCGCAATAATAACGGATGGCTCATCTTTTGCAATTTCTTCCTTAACTACAGCCTCAAATGCCTTTACATCAAATGGGTCACAAACTCGAATGGATTTAACACCAACAGCCTCTGATAAAGTAATTAAGTTTACTGGTACAGTTTCTTCTAAATAAATGGTTTTACCTGTTGTAGGATTTTGCTGATGACCAGTCATGCCTGTAATAGAGTTATCTAATATAATTACTGTATTAATTCCCTTATTGTATACAATATCAATTAAACCAGTAATTCCAGAATGGATAAATGTAGAGTCCCCAATAACAGAAACTAATTTTTTAGCAAATTCCTTACCACGAGCCTTTGCCATACCAAAGGCTGCAGATACGGATGCACCCATACAAATTGTGGAATCTACACTATCTAATGGCTTTGTTGCACCTAGGGTGTAGCAGCCAATATCTCCAGAAACGGTTAAGCCTAGCTTCTTTAATGTATAGAATGTGCCTCTATGAGGACATCCTGCACACATTACAGGTGGTCTATTTGGAATAGCTTCCTCAAGCTTATGATATGGTACTGGGTCTATACCAAGTACGACCTTTTTTATCATTGCAGGTGTATATTCACCTAGTAATGTAAATTCATTCTTGCCTTTTACATTACAAACACCTAAGGCTCTTACATGCTCTTCAATAAATGGATCCAATTCCTCAATGATATATACGACATCATGCTTCTTAGCAAAATCTGTAATTAGATCTGTAGGTAGAGGATATACCATACCTAATTTTAAATAATCCACATCATTACCTAAGGCCTCTTTAGAATACATATAAGAAATACCTGCAGTAATTACACCAATTTTTTTACCATTATTCTCTATAGTATTTAGTGTGGTTTTATTTGCAAATTCAACAAGCTTAGCCTGTCTTTCCTCTACAACAACATGCCTCTTTATTGCCATTGCAGGCATCATTACATTCTTAGCTACACTCTTTTCATAATCCTTAAGCTTATAATCAACTCTATCTTCTAATTCTACTAAACCTTGAGAATGAGATACTCTTGTAGATAAACGAACTAACACCGGAACATCATATTCTTCAGATAATTCAAATGCAAGTTTTGTATATTCCTTACATTCCTTTGAATCACTAGGTTCAACCATTAAAACCTTAGATGCCTTTGCATAATGACGAGAATCCTGCTCGTTTTGGCTTGAGTGCATTCCTGGGTCATCTGCAACGCAATATACTAAACCACCATTTACGCCAATGTAGGATACCGTAAATAATGGATCTGCCATTACATTCATACCAACATGCTTCATACAAGACATTGCTCTTGCACCTGCCATAGAAGCACCAATAGATACCTCTGCTGCTACCTTCTCATTAGGTGCCCACTCTACTTGTACTTCACTATACTGTACCATACTTTCAGTGATTTCTGTTGATGGAGTTCCTGGATAAGAGGATACAACACTTACCCCTGCCTCATATGCACCACGTGCAACTGCGGCATTTCCGATTAATAGTTTTTTCATATAATCCCTCAAATCATTTTCAAAAATTTAAAAATATTATATCATGTTACCATAGAAATATTAACTGTTTTTTTATATTTCAACATTTTTTCGTATAGGATATATACAAACATCAAAGAATCATACAAAATTTATAATTCTATATGATTTGCTTTTAAGTTAAATATTTTGTATAATCTTATCGATTCAATTTTATTTGTTCTCGTAGCTCAGCAGGATAGAGCATTCGCCTCCTAAGCGAAAGGTCGTGCGTTCGAATCGCATCGGGAACGCCATTTAGAAGTTAAAACAGCCTCAGAATTTTATGGTTCTAAGGCTGTTTTTTTGTGTTCTTTTATGGTTCTATTCCACCTACCAACTAAATCTACTATAAGTATTTCTTAAAAGTTTTTCTAAATGAAAGTATAGTTGAAATGCATTCATTCATAAGCTGTTTATAATTCGAATGGGCATCGAAAGTCAATCCATTTATGTATTTACAAATCATTGATGTTTTGGAATCATCCATTCTGATCCATTCAAGACCATACCCTAAGAAATAGTAGGCGGAATTATAATCGTTACGCTTATATGTACCATAGTTCTTTCTTTGTGGTTCTTTGTTAATTCTTCTTTTTCTTAATTCATAAGAAGGAATTAATTTTTCAATTAATGTCTTTAATCCCTTGAATGGCAAATAATACATCTTAAGGATTAAAGGCATGCCTATTGATTTTCATTCATCTTATTTTCAAAAAATGAATGTACAATTCCATAGTTATCAATTTCATTAGTTAATTTATTTGCATAAGCAATTGCAACATATAATACAGTAGTAAAATATCTAAAAATTACATATGAATCTTCTTTGCTTTCATAATTTACTCTTTCATTATCCAAATTAATCTTATTTTTAATTAATCTAGGATGTTCCATAATATTGTTTTCATTAAATTCTTTTTTATTCATTTCTAAGAAATGTATCATTATTTCATTAAAATGATTTATTATATATCTTACTGAATTTTCATTACCGCTTAAATTATGATATTTATTTAATGTTTTTTTATATTCTTTTAGATGATTAAATTTTAATTCCCTTTTTATATCTACATTTGTATCCGCTAAAACTTCTAAGCAAGGTGAATTGAGTAATAGCAAACCATCTGATTCATTATTAAATTTATCAAACATTATTTCCACATCTTCACTATCATTATGATCAACATCATAAATCAAAAATATTCCTGAAAAATGATATGTAGGATAATGAAATAATTTTTCAAGTGTTTCATATTCCGTATCAAACGATATCAAAAAATCATGTATACGATTTCGTGGCCCCTCAATGATTACCACATTATCATTATCTGATTTTAATTCATATTTATAAAATTCCCCATAAGATTCAGCAGAAATTTTCTCTTCACATTTTATAACATTGAAGCCATATTTTTCAAAAACACTTTGTAAAATGTTTTTTTCATCATTAGCTCCTTCAACAACTAGTAAATAATTATTAGGCATTTTTTATACTCTCATCGAATACTGAAGATAAATACATCTTCTCCATATTGTTTATTTCTCTAATGTTTGGATAGATTTTAGATAATCTAGCATATTTTGAAAAGCCATTATACCATTTAGCAAAATATACTTGATCTGGTCTTAACAACTGAAGAATATAAGTGTTATGAGAAGAAAATACTAATTGAATCTTTTTCTCTTTTATCACTTTTAAAAATGAGGCTATTGCAGATGGATGAAGAGCTTGTTCTAATTCATCCACAAACAAAACACCGTTTTTAGGCATAGATAATAGAATTGACAAAAGAACACTTTGGCTTCTCATACCTGCAGAAATCATCTCAAATGGCAACTCACCTTTAAAGTTTTCACCTTCAATCACTAAAGAGAAACCGGTATTTGGGTTGTTATTACTATTTAATGAATTCTTTTTCTTTATACTATAAATAGGAAATTCATTATAATTCTTCAAAATTTCTTTAACTTCTTCTGAATAGTTAACTAATAATTCGTTAATGCTCATATTTTTATACATTTTTGATGTGACGAATGCTCCTCTATTTATAAAAGGTAGATTAACAAAAATAAATGAGCTTATAAATGAGTAACATTTTTGAATTGTTTCATCATTAATTTCCGATGATGCTAACTTTCTAATTGCTGGAACCAAAAATGACATATTATCAAAACTAAATGGTTTATTATTATATGAATAGCTTTGCCTATCTCTTTCAATAATAATTTCATCATGCTTTTTTAAGAATTCTTTTGATATATAACCAAGTCTTGATGTTTCAATATAATAATCAAAATCTACATCATCTAACGAAAATAAAAGTTCAATTGAACCAATTATGTTTGACTCATCTTTGCTCTTTTTATATTCTTCAAACAAAAAATTATTGACTACAAATGGAGTTAAAAATTCAACTGGCTCGACCATAAAATTAATTAAGCTAGCAATAGCATTAAATATCGATGTTTTACCACTACCATTATGACCATATAATGCAAT
>NZ_JAXFPY010000034.1:0-2484 GCF_034179385.1 Anaeroplasma sp. | reverse complement strand
GTCAATTCCAACCCAGTTTGGAGTACATATTCAATCTCTCGATTGTCGGACACTCTTGGGGAGATTATATTTATTCACTCCCTACTCTCTACGGTGATAAGTAACCTTTCGCAATTTACTTATTTACCTCGGTATTGTCTTATAAAGAGTTTCACCGATTTTGCCCGATTTATTTTAAAGACCTAGGCAATAACTTTACCAAGGTCAACTATAGTTGCACCTAAATTAGAGTACTCACTAGCACTCATACCTGTAATATTAGCTAAACGTGCTAATTGGGTAGCTGCTTCTGTAGCACTCATATTAGTAGTATCTCCCAACATTACCATTACTTTTGTAAATTCAGCGACATCAGGAGTTTTAATACCTAATTGACCTGCAGCTTCTGCAACTGCAGCTATTTCATTTGCACTAGTTGGCATTTCTTTTGCCATATTACGAATTGCATCACTTAATTGACTCAATTGAGTTTCAGTACCGTCTACGGTTTTTCTTCAATCGTTATTAACGGTAAGCTTTTTATCTTACCCTCTGGAGTTCACACCCATTTTCATCAGTTGGTCAATTCCAACCCAGTTTGGCGTACATTTTCATCCTCAACCTTACTTGTTAGGATGTCGAACACTCTTGGGGAGATTATATTTGTTCACTCCCTACGCTCTACGGTGATGACTAACCTTTCGCAATTTAGTCATTTACCTCGGTATTGTCTATAGATGTAAATATTAAACCTTTATAAGGTATTCCTGTATCAATATGGCGATTTATAGCGCGTCTAGCAGTTTCCTTATTATTACAATAACCTTTATTCATTAACCATATAGAAGCAAGAACTTTTGAATTAAATAAATTACTATTAATGTATACTTTAGTAGAACGGGAATTAATAGATTTTGATAACTGTCCTTCATCTATTAATTTTTGTATATCCTCTTTAGACAATTCTTTAAAATCCTCTAAATATCTCCATATCAAACATTGTCCCTTATACTTTCCATATTGTTTAACTTGTCCTTTGCAACAATCTCCGATATGGTTTGGAGCTGGTAGACCATAGTAATCACTAGCTTCCTTTAAGCTATTAAATATTTTTAAAGTATTTAAACACACTACTTTCCTTTTATATACATTTTGAGAAGATTTTCCTAAGTGTGCTTGTCTATTTCTTTCTAATGATTCTTTAGTGTGATGTTTCCCATAAAACCCGTTATATTTTCTAGATAACTGAGGACATTTCTTACCTTTATTCCAAGGGATATAATTAGTTACTCCCTCTCCTCCATCACATATATTAGTTAAATTATATCCCATATCTCTATATAGTTCTATATAGAATATTTCATATTCAAACGCTGTATTTTCTTCGAGATTGTCTTCTAGTATAACTACAGCGACTTGGATTTTATTAACAATGTTTTTAAAGTGAGGGTTTCGTGAATTATTTAAAATTCTCCATCTATCTCCTGTACCTTTACCTACATAAAATGGTTCATTAATATCTAGTCTAACATATTCGTATACATAAAACTTATTCATTACAATCTACCTCCTATATATAATATAGAAGTTTAGGTCTAAATGTTTATTAGATTTTTACCGATTTTGCTCGATTTTTTTTATTTACTATTTCTAGTAATTGGAGCAAGAATTTACCCCAGCAAATGCATCTTCGTAAGATATGGCTGCCTTTGCTGCACCTACTGCAGCTACTGCAAATGGTGCAGATAATGTTGAAATTGTAGTACCTACGGTTTGTATTCCTTTACCTACATTTTGAATCTTTTGTCCTGTATTTTGGAAATTTTGTCCTATTTGTACGGCTTGTTCACCAAAATGCAGTAAATTAAAATTACCCATTAAGGTTTCTGTTTGGGCTATTTGTTGGTTTAAATTTCCAATCCTGCCTTCTAGTTCGGCAATACCGTTTTGAGTACTATTTGCTTGAGCCCTATATTTATCCAAAGAAGCTGCGGCTCTAGCATAAGCTGTAGAGTTTTCTTCTCCTCTAGCAGATAATTCTGCCATTAAAGCTTGTTGTCTTTGAATACCTTCATTAGCTTCTGCTAATCTAGTTTTGTAGGAACGCAATTGGGTTTGCATATTCTTCATCTTAGCTGTAAATAAGGTATAGTTTTGTTGCAATCCAGATAATGTAGTTCCAAACCCTTTCATTCCAGAATTAGCTATTTTTATTTGATTATCTAAAGACTTAATATTATTTGAAAGCGCCCTTATTTGGGCAGTTGCATTTTTATCTTGGACACCAAGGGTTATCAAAAGTTCTTCAGCCATATATTAACCTCCTTTCATAGAATCGAGTATTAATTATGCTTTATAAACTTGGTCGCAGCCAACTTGTAAATTCATTACATTTAACGCGAAAATATATTGACCTGTTAATACATTTTTCTTTTGATCTATTTCCCCAATAGTAGCAGCAACATATAATCTATTAGTACTAAATCCGTATAATCCGTCATTCTC
>NZ_JAXFPY010000018.1:0-30526 GCF_034179385.1 Anaeroplasma sp. | reverse complement strand
TTCTTTTTTGTATTGAAATAATTCATTTAACAATTCATAAATATTCGTTTTATAACCAACCTTTATTACCAACTACATTGCATAAAAAAGTTGGTAACAAATCAATGAGTTTCCTATAATCGTTAAAAGGTTTATTTTTTTCATACCCTAAAGCATATAATCGGTAAAAAGTTATAAACCACTGCGGTTCCTTAAGAAATATATTAATAAATATGGATTGTAAAAATTTAAAATCCCATCTTTTAGCAAGACAGTTTGACTTGAACCCATATAAAATCAAATAAAAAAGGCTTGATATATTGTATCAAACCTAGTCTTCTTAAATGGTGAACCATCCTTGGTAATACACGAACCCTTACACCCACAATTACATTGAATCGAATAAGGATTAAGATTATTTACTGATTCATTATATTTATTAATATCTAGAAAATTAAAGCTTTCGTTCTTGTTTTTTTTTAATAAAGAATGGTATCATTTATTCACCTTTTGGGGTAGTAGTTGAAGGAGCGCTTTGGCGAGTTTGTCTTCAACTACTTTTTTTATAATGATAACATAAAAAGTCCTTCATTTAAAATGACTAAAATATAGTCAAATTATTTGAAGGGCTTTCTTCATTTATTTTGATAATAATATTTAATTTTAGTACATATAAAGTGCTAATCTACACCTTGTCATTTATAAAGTGGCGGAGTAAGAGATAATGATATTCGAAACAAACAATTATTGTATTATTCAATGACAATTATCTACCATCATTTTTTCCTTATTTATTATCATTTCTACTTGTTTAATTAATTCTTCTTTCTTTGGTAAAACAGTTATATATTTAGATGCAAATATTTTATTATTTAATCCACCTAACGCATACTCTAAATTAACATTCCCCTTATCCGTGCATAATATAATGCCAATTGGTGCATTATCATATTCATCATTAACCTCTGCAGCATAATAATTTAAATACATATTTAATTGTCCTACTGCCTCAGGCATAAATTGGCTTGTTTTTAATTCAATTAATACATATGATTTTAAAATCTTATTGTAAAATACCATATCTACATAATAATGAACATTTTTATATGTTACTCTTTGTTGGCTTCCAACAAACATAAAGCCTTTACCTAACTCAAGTATAAATTTCTCTATTTGTTTAATTAAAGATTCTTCCAAATCGCTTTCCATTAGTGGCTTATTTTCAGGTAATCCTAAAAATTCAAAAACATATGGATCTTTTATTATATCTTCAGGGGTATTTATCTCATTACCCTTTAAAGCAAGTTCTAATACTTTTTCTTTATTCGTTTTTCCATTAGATAATAATAATCTTTCATATAATGATGATTCTATTTGTCTTCTTAGTTCTCTAACACTCCATCTTGCATTAGAACATTCTTTTTCGTAAAAGCTTCGTTTATCTTTATCTGAAATAGATAATAATTCACAATAATGCGACCAGCCAAGATGGCTAGACAGTGTCTGACCACTGTAATTTTGGTAAAATGAGATCATATAATTTAGATTCCATCTTGAAAAACCTTTTCCAAATTTATTTGTTAAAACTTTAGATAAATATCTTAAAGATTTGTTTTCATACTCTATATCCTCTATATGGAGTTTTTCATCTTCTACAATTGCCTTGCCTATTTCCATATATGTGATAAGCAAAGTATTGTTTACTTCTCTCACTACTTTTTCTCTAGCATTTTTTAATAATGATTCATTTTTATTTACTAATTCTTTATTTATAATATCATTTGTCATAGTCCAATTGTCTCCTTTACAAAATCATTAGAGTAACATCAATGTAATCATCATTAACCAAATTATTAATCCATATCATAGATTAAAACTACATCATCATCAATATGTTCTAAAATAATTAGCAACGCATTAGTGAAAGTTTTAGCATAATCAATATCATCTAACTCTTCCACATAATCTTGATATAGTTGATAATCACTTTCTTCACTTTTTGTTTTTGATACTATCGTTTTTATATCATCTATTTTTTCTTCATTAACTAATTTCTTAATGGATTCTAAATAACTAAGAGCATCTTCTATTCTTTTTGAAGTAATTTCTCTTTTAAAAAAACCATTCTTATTATAGTAGTCTAATTCAGATTTATAATAATCATAATCTTTATTAAGCATTGCAATAGTTTCTTGTAATCCGTCACTATTAATAGTTAAAGATTTAGAAGTATAACCCATTGCTTTTTGAAATGTTTGATATAAGCAAGATGACCTTGATGACCACATCAATACAAAAGAATTATCTTTAATAATTTTATGTACCTCACTCCAAGAATCATCATAATAACTCTTTTCTAACTTTTCAAATTCAGTGTATTTATTTAAATATTCATCGTATTTTTTCTTATTTATTATTCTAATTAGTAAATATGAGCTCATAACTAATTCCTCCTCAAATTTTTATAAAATAAATATAAACTAATCTTTTAATTCATTTTCTAACTCTTCAATAGTAGGCAAGCTTCCTTTAAAATCTTCCGGAATAAACTTTTCAAGTTCAAATGATGATACACCAACAGGTATATTGTAATTTTCAAGTGAATACTTAACTACTACTTTATCTTTATTTTTACAAATTAACAATCCTAT
This sequence comes from Anaeroplasma sp., assembly GCF_034179385.1. NCBI lineage: Bacteria > Bacillati > Mycoplasmatota > Mollicutes > Anaeroplasmatales > Anaeroplasmataceae > Anaeroplasma > Anaeroplasma sp. The sequence continues at coordinate 27,896 of NZ_JAXFPY010000018.1, read as the reverse complement.
TGTGTCATTATCTCTATCACCTTTTAATAGGTGATTAACAGATGCAACATAAGCTCCTAACTGACCAACATCCTCTGGTTTAAATTTTCTATTTTTAACCTCTATTACTACATAGGCATGTATTTTTATATTATAAAATAACAAGTCTGTATATAATTCTGTTTGACCTACTAATAATCTTTTTTCTCTTCCTACAAACGCAAATCCATTCCCAAGTTCAAGCATAAATTTTTGGATATTATCTATTAATGCGTCCTTCAATTCTTTTTCATCATAATTTTTTCCAATTGAAAGAAAATCAAAATTATAAGGATCTTTTATAATTTGTTGTGCTAAATCACTATCTTCTTCAGGTAGTTGATTATTAAAATTAGTAATGGCTTTACCTTCTCTTTTATATAAATTAGTATCCAAAAAATTTAATAAAACATCTCTAGACCAATTGTTTTTATGAACCTCATTAACAAAAAATAAAGCTTCATCAACATTTTTACACTTATCTATTATGTATCTGTGATGACCCCAAGGAACTGAAAACAATTGTCCCACAAGTTGTGGGAAAATTTGAAGTTTATCTTTATACAACAAATAAAACTTTTCCATATAACGCAAGTTTTTAGGAGATAATCCTGTAACATTAGGCAAATTTTTAATTAATTCTTTACTTAAATTATCATAAAATTTGCTACCATATTCAGCTTTAAAAGATGTGTATGAAATCTCTTTTCCTAATTCAAAATAGAAAGATAACATCTCACTATTAACTTTAATCGCCGCCTTTATTTGTGATTGTTTATATTTAGCACTTATACTATTTACCCATTTTTTAAATCCTTTAATATCAATACTATTCATTTCTAAAACCTATTCCTTTCTTAATAAAACTATATGAACGTTTTTCCTAACCAAACTAAATTATAATGTTATACTTGAAATTTCAGTTTCAAGTGTCTCACCACTCATTAGATAATCTTCAAAGTAAAAACATTCCACTTCTTGCTTATCATAATCGCTATTTTTTATAAAATTCCACCAAAAAGAAAACTTATCTTTATAAGAATATCTATCAGCAAGTTCTCCTTTAATTACAATTACACACGGAATATTTCTACTCTTAAAATCATTTTTACAATATGGTGAATTTATTTCACCACTACATGGTTCTATTATTATCCAATTCATATCATAATAATATGTTCTTGTACCATATATGAATTCATCATAAACTGTACTAGCATTATGTTCATATGGAACATCATCCCAGTCATCACCATAATATGTATCACTAGGTTTAAGCCAATCAGGAGTGTTACCATTACAATCCTTATAGTTTTTATTAGTCCAACCCCATTCATCAGTTTTATTACCCAAATAAAACCTAACAGCATTTCCTTTTACTTCAAAATCTATTATTTTTCCAATGATATGTTTCATACTAAACACCTATTATTTCTTTAACAAAATCATTAGAGTACTGTCTTAGTAATTTAAAATTGATAGTAGGATCCTTATATTTTTTTAGTATTAATTCAAAATTATCTTTTAAGAATTCATCATAAACTCTATTTAATAACTCAAAAATATTTTTAGATGACCATCCTCCATATTTTTCTTCTATCTTGTATTTTTCTTTTAATACATGTTCTGGAGTTAAGTAATAATTAACAATAAGTAATTCAATATCTCCTTCATTTTTAGCAACATGATTTCTTTCCCTTAATTCCTTTTTATTCTTTTTAAAGTCCTCAGTTAATATCTTAGCCCAGGTTCTTCTTCCATATTTATTTTTATAATCATAGTTCTTTATTACAATTCCTTCTCCTAATCCTTCAGTAATTAAGAATTCACCAGTTTTATCTAAGTATTCTTTAATATCTTCTTCGCTAGGATCATTTAAAACCACGATTTCAGGAATATATAATAAACCATATTCATCTAGCATTTCCTTATAGGTATTGAATGGTAAATATGTTCCATCTTCGTTGTTAAACACATCAAAAACATAAAACTTTCTCCAAGCATCTTTTCCATATCTTTTAATAGTTACAGGAACTAGCCATTCCCCATATATTATGAAATTTGGATTCTTTTTTAATATTTCTTCAAATCTTGAATAAAGTGATTTATCCGTAACAAAAGATGCCATAAAGCCCATATTGTCTTCTGTAATTGATAATTCTCTTTTTCTAGAGCCAAAGCCTAATTCACCATTATCCTTTAAATAAATACATCCATTTGAGCCATCTATTTTATATGATAAATGAACTTCACCTTTTAATATTCCTTCTGTTTCACTTGTTCCTAATTTTTCGATGTGTTGATAGCTTTTATAAAACATTTTCCTTTTTCTCCTTTGAATAAATCTATTGGCAAATGAAAGTAAAATATCCTGTTTGGCAAATGGAGTCTTTTGTTTTCTAAAATACTAAATGTAAATAAATAACATTCAATGTTTTTATATAGCTGATATGAAATACTATAAGAAATAGATTTTGGCTTTGTATCGTCTATCCTTTTAATCACAAGAAATAATTCCAATGATTTTAATCGATAGAATTTTGATATTTGTCTTTTCGAATAAACATCTTTCATCTTAGCTATATGATTATTTCTTTCTATCCTAAGCAAAGTATTATATATATCTAAACTATTTCCCATAAGTCTCCTTTGTTTGCATATCGCCAACAATTATATAATACGTTGATTTTTGCAATTTGTCAACAGATTTGATAAAACTTTGACATTTTGCCCACATTTGATATAATATTTTTGGTGATATTATGCAAAATAGATTCAAAGAACTAAGATTAGAAAGAGATTTATCATTAAGAGATTTAGGAGAAAGAATAGGCTTAAATTATTCCACGATAGCCTGTTATGAAGCAGGAAAAAGGGAACCAAATATCGAAACATTAAAAAAGCTTACTTCCTTTTTCGAAGTAAGCCTAGATTATATTTGTGGTGAAGATAAATATATTTATGTATTATACGAAAATGCCAAAAAAACTATATCCATAACAAAAGAATCATATGATCACTTAAAACCAGTTATTTATTTTAACGATGACAATCATAGATGTATTGATATAAATAAATATGTAGATATTAATAAAAATACAAATATCTTTGATTTAGTCAACGAAATTAATGTTATATCTAATCTAGAGGTTCTATTTGATAATAAAATACATAGTATAGATGAATTTGATACAATTATAAACCAAGATGTAATTGTAAATGTTGAATTACTCAACAAAATAAAAGAAATCATTAAATAGCTTGAAGAGAGGAAACTCTCTTTTTTTGTTTCATTAATATACCTCCTGAAAAAAATAAAATGCCGATAGATGGCATTTTAATTGTTAGCCTACAATCATACTGCCTGCGAGATGATTAATAAAGCTTATGGATTGTTTTAACATTTACTGCCTGTGAGAAATGTATTATAAAACTATTATCCATATTCATATAAAGATGAGACTATCTATCATCGTTGGTGGACCAGGGTCTTTCGACCAGCCCAAGTGAAGTTTACCTTCGCCTATATTTTAACATAAAATATCAAATAAGCAATATCTAAAAATAAAGGTATCTTTGACGATACCTTTGTTGCTTTTAGAATGGCGGAGCAAGAGGGATTTGAACCCCCGCTGGCTATGAACCACTCCCGGCTTTCGAAACCGGTCCCTTCAGCCTCTTGGGTATTGCTCCGTAATTAAAGCATTCTCTGCCAAGAATGCTATATTTCTCTTATAATGCATGGCAATCCTGTCTTTTTGCTATCATACATAGCCTTATCTGCCTCACCAATGGCCTCATGAACGGCCATACCATGTGGAAGCAAAACGCCAGCACTAAAACCATAACGGTTTTTAAGAAGATTATGTGTTAAATATTCTGCTCTAGCTAAATCTAATTTAGCTAAAACATCCTCTGGTAAACCTCTTGTTAAAATAACAAATTCGTCTCCACCTAATCTTAATACAACATCATTTTCAAAATGCTTCATTAAAATATTTGCAAATATTTTAAGCTGCTTATCTCCAGTATCATGTCCATAGGTATCATTAATCTTCTTGAAATCATTCAAATCAAGGTAGATAACTACATCTCCAGCTTCTAATGTTTTTTCTTCAATTTCAGATAAGAAAACTCTATTATAACAACCTGTCAATGTATCATAATGATATTTAGCGTTTAAGACATCTAATTTCTTTTCTAAGGAGAAATTTAATATTTCAGTTAAGATTTCAGCTGTTTTATTCTTTTGGGTGTTTGTGAAATAAAAAGATAAATTTTCGACATAAGATTCATATATGTCATGATATCTAATTTTATCTATTTCTAGATTTTCAACCAAATACTTATATAAAACAAGCCTTTCGTTAACATTCATATTATACGTCGTTATATGAGAAATTTCATCAATAAATTCTTCTTTTTCAAAGAAATCTTTAAAGAAATCAAATAATGGAGTAAGTAAAATACCATAGTTTTCTATAACATAGCCCCATTTTCTTAAAGAAGACAATATTTCTTTAAATTGAATTGCTTTATTATTGATATCAAATTCTATTTGCTTACTCAATAATACCTCACCATATAAAAGATGAAGTTCATAAAAATTCTTTAGCATATCATAATGTGGTAAGGAAATAGAATTTTCCATATATTCTGTTAGCTTTTCTTTTACATTATAATACTTTTTTATTTGGCCTGAAGAGGCAAAAATATCGAGCTCGTTAATCCAAATTTGAAATAGATTTTGGGATTTTATTTCATGATTCTTTATATAAATATCTGCCTCATCTATATAGGATATAGCTTGACTAAACATTTTATGTTTAAAGAATACCATTAAGGCAAAGGAGTAGGCACTACTCTTTTCTACACCTTCTTCAGTGAGCGTTAAAATATGATTTGCATGCTTCAACACCTCAGCAAGGGAATCTACAAAAAAGAAATAATAGATTTCTAATAAATCAAGCTTCCAAAGATTAGAAATTGTTGATGCTTTTTCATACATCATCTTTGTAATCTCATGAACCTTTTCAATCATTACGTAATCAATGGAATTCTCAAGAGAAAGAATGGAAAAATCATAGAACAAATCAATAAGAGTAGTATCCACATTAGATAATTCAAAAAAGCGAAGAATAGTAGAGAAATCTTCGTTTGAAATTGTCTTATTTTGTTGTAAAATAGCCTTTATTTCATCTATTCCCATCACTTTTTACCTCTATTTTTAATTATAAATTAAATTCAATATATTTTCAAGGTTTGAGAATAGAATGAAGTAGAGGGCGATTATACGCCCTCTATTGCTTTTATAAATTCTTAAAATATGGCACAGAAATTCTTAAATCTGATGCTTGCTTAACCTCAAGGTTGACCCAGGCATCATGCTTTATGGTTAATTCCTTAAATTTCTTTAAATCGATTGTACCTTCACCTAATGCCAAGTGACATTTCTTTCTATCCTTTCCATCGTGAAAATGGAATTCTTGAAATTCTAACGGAATATCTTCTAATATAGATTGTACAATATCATAGCTTAAGTGATCATGACCAATATCATAACAGAATTTAAATCCTGCATCATACATTGCCTCATAAGTCTTTTTTGTATAATTTGGAATGTTATCTGTATTTTCAATTACCATGCGAATACCATAGGTATTACAGATTTTTTCTGCACGATGTAGATTTGCGATTAATCTTTTTATATATTCATCGAATTCTTTTTCATAAATATAATTCTTTACGCCTGAAATGGTTACAACTGGACCTGGACATAAATGAACATTCATAGATTCAATATAGCCACTACCTAGCTTGCAATATCTTTCAAGTAAAACTAAATAAGCATCTACTACCTCTGGATAGGAACCCAAATCAGCCTCATCATAGAAATGCAAAGTGGCCTTAATGCCATATTTATCTAATAATGGCTTAACTGTTTTGGCTTCCATTTCCTTTCTGCAGTAACCGAAATTTAAGTTTAATTCAACAAAATCTAAACCAAGTTCTTTTGCAAGCTTAAGATTGTCTTCAATTGTATCATATTCGTAAAGCTGTGGCATTCCTAATTTTATCATTAGATCACTCTTACTCGAATAACTCCAGTTACACCATTGAAAATCTTAGCATCAACTGGTTGATCCGTATCTAATATAGTATAAGCATAATCGCCTTTAGACTGGTTTAATAATGTATTGATATTTGCGCCTGTATCTGCAACAACCTTTGTAAAATGGTTGATTACACCAGGAACGTTCTTATGTGCAATAGTAACACGGCTTGCACCATTCTTTACGCCTGCATTAACTGCTGGATAATTTACAGAATTCTTAATGTTACCATTCTCTAAGAAATCCTTTAATTCTGCAATTGCCATAATAGCACAATTATCCTCAGCCTCCTCTGTAGATGCACCTAAGTGAGGAAGAATAATTGTATTCTTGAAAGCAACAACCTTTGCATTAGCAAAATCTGTTACATACTTACGAACATTTCCTGCCTCTAGTGCAGCACCTAAAGCATCCTCTTTTACTAAGGTATCTCTTGAGAAGTTAAGAATAGCTACATTCTTCTTCATCTCTTGAATAACCTCTGCATTGATCATTCCCTTTGTAGAATCCATTGCAGGAACATGGATAGTTACGAAATCAGCATCACGAACTGCAGCCTTTAAATCTGTAGTATACTTAACTTTAGAATTTAGCTTTAATGCGTTTTCTGTAGATAGATATGGGTCATATCCAACAACCTTCATTCCTAAATCAATTGCGGCATTTGCAACCAAAATACCAATTGCGCCAAGACCGATTACAGCGATTGTCTTGCCAAAAATTTCAGTACCAGCAAAATTCTTTTTTGCCTTTTCTGCAGTCTTTCCAATGTTCTCATCAGAAGCATTCGCCTTAACCCATTCAGCACCACCGATTAAATCACGGCTTGCAAGTAATAATGCAGCTAAAACTAATTCCTTTACTGCATTTGCGTTAGCACCTGGTGTATTAAATACAACAACACCAGCCTCAGCATACTTATCAAGAGGAATATTATTAACACCAGCACCAGCTCTAGCAACAGCTAATATATTTGCTGGTAAATCCATATCCTTCATTTCCTGAGAACGAACTAAAATAGAATCTGCAGCCTCAATAGTATCCACAGTACCATCAGCACCCTTAAGAGTATTTAAGGCTACCTTAGAAATGTTATTTAAACAATATGCCTTCATCTTATAAATTCTCCTCTTCAAATTTTTTCATGAATGCAACTAATGCTTCAACACCAGCCTTTGGCATAGCGTTGTAAATAGATGCTCTCATACCACCAACAGATCTATGACCCTTTAGGTTAACTAAGCCAGCCTTTGTAGCCTTTGAAACAAAATCAGCTTCCATTGCCGCCTTCTTTTCTGGGTCAGTAATTACGGCTGGGTTAACAATGAATGGAACATTCATCATAGAACGAGAAGCCTTCTCGACTGTACCTAAGAATAGCTTAGAATTATCTAAGAAATCATAAAGAATAGAGGCCTTCTCCTGGTTCTTCTTTTGAATCCCTTCAAGACCACCATTAGCCTTTAACCACTTAAATACCTTACCGCAAATATAAATACCATAGCAGTTTGGAGTATTGAATAAGGAATTATTATCTACCTGAGTCTTATAGTTAAGCATTGTTGGAATATGCTTAGATTCTTCTTCATTTGGAATTAAATCCTCACGAATAATTGCGATTACTACACCTGCAGGTCCTACATTCTTCTGTACACCTGCATAAATCATACCATACTTTGTAACATCTACTGGTTCACTTAAGAAGCAAGAAGATTGGTCTGCAATAAGAGGTAAGCCCTTTGTATTTGGTAAAGTATGGAACTTAGTACCATAAATCGTATTATTTTCACAAATATATACATAATCCATATCATCTGTGATAGGAAGATCACTACAATCTGGAATATAGGAGAATGTCTTATCCTCAGAAGAAGCAAGTGTAACCATTTCTCCTACAAATTTAGCTTCTTTAGAAGCCTTCTTAGCCCACTGACCCGTAATGATATAACCAGCCTTTTTCTTTCTCATAAAGTTCATAGGAATCTTAATAAACTCAAGAGAAGCACCACCCTGAAGGAATAGTACCTTATAATTTGATGGAATATTTAATAAATCTCTTAAATCAGCTTCGGCCTCATCTATAATCGCCTGGAAAGGTTTTGAGCGATGGCTCATTTCCATTACAGACATACCTGTGCCCTTATAATCTAACATTTCTGCTGCTGCTTCTTTTAATACTTCTTCAGGTAGAACAGCTGGACCTGCTGAAAAGTTGTAAACTCTGCTCATTGTTCAAATCTCTCTTTCTTTTTATTTTAATGTTTTACTTTTCATGAGATGTGGCATTTCTGTAATACCTTGATATAAATAAAAAATCCCTTACTGTGCTTTGCACAACAAGGGACGAATAATCATATCCGCGGTACCACCCTAATTAGGTATCCTCACTCATATCCTATAACGGGGATTAGCCGGAATTCATTACATTCGCCAAAGAAGTGGACATAAAAGATTTTTGCTGTAGGTTTTCACCAGCCCCTACTCTCTTTGAAGCATTGAAATCTTCTTTTTTTTCTTTATAGGCAATATAAAAATTTCTTTTATTAAACCACTAAAAAAAGAAACTGTCAAGCACCCTTATGAATTATTTTCGATAAAGTTAAAATATTTTCGAACAGCATTCGAACTTTGTTTGAAATTTACATATATTAAAGTGTTATTTTTGAATTATATGCAATTCATATGAGTTTTATTAGATAATAATTTATAAAATCAAAGAAAACACTTTCATTTCACACAAAAAGAAAACCCCTAGAATTCTAGGGGAATAAATATCTTATAGATCTCCAAGTAATGCCATAACATCGGCAACCTTTTGAACCTCTTCTTCAGCGAAGCCTGTATATTTAGCAACTAGCTTTGGTGGCATACCATCACGAAGCATCTGCTTCATCTGCTCCTTAGCTAAATCCTTTCTAGCCTTTTCAGCAGCACTTTCAGCCTTAGCCTGTGCAGCCTCAACCTGTGCTTTTGCAGCAGCAGCCTCTTCCTCAGCCTTCTTACGTGCTTCCTCTTCTGCCTTTGCCTTTGCAGCAGCCTCTTCAGCCTTTGCTCTAGCCTCTGCTCTTGCAGCCTCTGCAGCAGCTTGTGCTTCAGCTCTTGCCTTTGCAGCCTCTTCCTCAGCAACCTTCTTTGCTTCTTCTCTAGCTCTTTGAGCCTCTGCTCTTGCAGCAGCTCTTTCAGCCTCAGCAGCAGCCTTAGCCTCAGCGGCGATTCTTGCTTCCTCTTCTGCTTTAGCCTTAGCCTCTGCAGCAGCTCTTTCAGCATCTTCCTTAGCCTTTCTTGCCTCTTCAGCAGCCTTCTTTGCAGCCTCAGTACCAGCAAGTGCCTCTGCCTTTGCTCTAGCCTCAGCCTCATGCTTAGCTAATTCAGCTGCAGCAATTCTTGCCTTTTCAGCCTCGATAGCCTTAATTTTTGCCTCTGCCTCTGCTTTAGCTCTAGCTTCTGCTTCTGCCTTCATCTTTGCTTCTTGTGCAGCAAGTGCTTCAGCCTCTGCTTTTGCTTTTTCAGCCTCAGCCTTTGCAACTAGAGCTGCCTGTTGAGCCCTTGCAGCAGCCTCAGCTTCTGCCTTAGCCTTAGCTTCTTCCATAGCCTTAGTAGCCTTATTTACAGCCTTAACACCAGTTTCCGTAATATAATATTCAAACTTATCTCCAGATGCACTTAATGCTTCTGCAAATAAATCTCCTGGTCTGGCAACGTTTGTAAGCTGGCAATATGTAAATTCAACTGGCTTTTGTGCATCCTCTAGATTATTAATATCATAGAATAAAGATGGCTTAACCTTTGTTGAGTTAATACTATTTAAAATGGAAATGTAACGAATCATAGCCTTATTATTGATTCTCTTTACACCGAATTTATGAATGACAACATTTGGTTCTACAAGAGCTAATTGATAAGAACGGTTCTTTGTATCAACTGTCATTTCTCCACATTCAAATTCAAATTGATCATCAAAGAAAATAGTACCCTTCTTGGTTGATGCATCATATCTGATGGTTATGTATGGACGGCTCTTTCTATCTGCTTGCTCCCAGTGATAAATTTCAAAGTCACCTTTGTTGTGTTCCTCTGTATCATTTAAATACTCAATATATGTTGAGAATAATGAAGGCATCTCAACTCTTTTTTGCACGAAATCTACTGTTGTTGTTTTTACTTTTGTCTTTTTATCAAATAATCCCATATAAAATCACCACTCCTCGTTCAAGGTATTGTTATTGAGTATGTTTATTATATCACACCAAAGTCAAAAATGCTATTTTTTTCTATGAAAATTTAAAAAATTTCGGAAAATTTGTATATTTCACATTCGAAAAAGACATTTACTGCAAAAAAATTTTTAAATTCTCTTACAAATGTATAAAAACAAAACTCAATTTTTGTTATTCAGTTAAAAAGAAGGGCAAAACTGCCCTCACTATTTAGTACTTATTGATATATCTTTTGATTTCCCAATTTGTTACGAATTTATGATATTCATTCCATTCGATTGTTTTTGCCTCAATAAGCTTCTTTACTGTATGGGCACCCATTGCCTCCTGAATAAGCTTATCCTTCTTAAATGCAATTGTTGCCTCATTTAAATCAAGAGGTAAGGATTCAACGCCTAAGGCTCTTCTTCCTTCATCATCTAAATCGAATAGATTCTCATCTACTGGTGGTACCATAGGTACATTATCACTAATACCATCTAAGCCTGCAGCTAAGATTGCTGCAATTGCTAAATATGGATTTGCAGATCCATCAACATTTCTTACCTCAGTACGAGTCTTCATTCCTCTTGCTGCAGGAATACGAACCATTGTAGAACGGTTCGAATTAGACCAAGAAATATAGCATGGTGCTTCATAGCCTGGAACTAATCTCTTATAAGAGTTTACAATTGGGTTTGTAATTAAGCAGAATCCCTTAGCATGATGAATGATACCAGAAATCCACTTTTCAGCAACTAAGGATAATTGATTCTTTGTATTTGGATCAAAGAATGCATTCTTATCATCCATAGTTAATAAGGAACAATTTACATGCATACCAGAACCAGCAATGCCCTCAACAGGCTTTGGCATGAATGTCGCATGAAGCCCGTGGCGTCTTGCAATATTTTTTACAACTAGCTTGAAGGTTTGCACCTGATCGCATACCTCAACTGCAGAATCAAACTTAAAGTTGATTTCGTGCTGACCTGTTGCAACCTCATGGTGTGCAGCCTCAATAGTGAATCCAATCTTTTGTAATTCAAGTACGATATCTCTTCTGCAATCCTCTGCACTATCTACTGGTGCTAAATCAAAATAGGAACCAGTATCATTAAATTCAAGTGTAGGATTACCATCACTATTTAATTTAAATAAGAAGAATTCTGGCTCAACGCCACAATTAAATGCCTTGAAGCCAAGCTTCTTCATTTTTTCAATATTTCTCTTTAGGATTCCTCTTGGGTCTCCTTCGAATGGAACATGTGTTCCATCCTCACATGGCTGATAAACATCACAAATAAATCTTGCAACCTTACCATAAGCTGTATTTTCCCAGCTTAACACTAAGAATGTATCTAAATCTGGATGTAGATACATATCTGCTTCATAAATACGAACGAATCCTTCAATGGAAGAACCATCAAACATTACTTGATTTTCAAGTGCATCCTCTAATCTTGTTACTGGGATTTCAACATTCTTTAATGCTCCCATCATGTCCGTAAACATCATACGAATATAACGGATGTTTTCTTCCTTACAAATACGGCGAATATCAGCCTTTGTGTAGCTCATTTTTATACCTTCCTTATTCCTTTTTACACATTTGCTATAAAAAATAAAAGTCGCGAAAATGAAAAATCATTTCATGCGACTTTGCAAATCAATTATTATAACTATAGCGCCTTTGCTATACTTCAATTCTATTCAACATAGCACCTATTGTCAATTAGAAATCGTTATGTAAACGATTTATTCTATATGATCCTCTTGAATATACTTATTTGTAATACTCCTTTTTAAATAGGTTTTTGCAAGAACACCAGAGAATATTCCTGTTCCAATAGATAATAATAAAATAAATGGTAAATAATAGAATACGGCACTAGTGCCTACTATAAAAACAGCAATAAGCATTTGCCCTATTCCATGCGCTAAAGCCCCAAGCATAGAAACTCCCCAAATAGAAAATACCTTAATTCTAGAAAATATAAGCATTACAATAAAGGATAGGATTCCACCAGATAAGCTCATGAAAAATGTAGGAGTCATAAGGGTTGCTCTTATGAGTGCAACAACAAGAATTCTTAATATGTCTACAATAAATGCCTCATAGAATTTAAATTCATATAGCATAATCAATATAATTACATTCGCAAGCCCAAGCTTTACACCAGGAATGAATATAGGTATAAAGGATTCTATATAGCCAAGAATTACTGCCATAGCCAAAAGCATTGCGATAATCATCCATCTTTTTAAGCTCTTATTCATTACTATCACCACCTGTAATAACGATAGTAATTTTATTCGGAAGACAGGTTATCACATCGTGCTCCTTAGATTTTTCTCCTGTATGAACACAAATTTGATTTGGACATCCTGATTCTACAACAGAAACATTACCATAGTTTACCTCTAGTGTAACCTTAGATATATCCCCATCGACAGTAACTCTCTGTTTCTTATATAAATCTAGAGTTAGTATGATATTATCCCCATGATAAACAACTGCTTTTTTTCCTTCCTTTTTAAAGCTAAAGAACCAAAAGGATAATAATATTCCTGCGATGAAAAGAATTCCCAAAAGGAGAATAAAATCATTTCTAAGCCTTTTATTCATAAAGCTTCACTCCCTCTGTTTGGAAAAGTATCTTATTATTACTATACATTAATATATCTAAATTATTATTTTTAGCGAATTGCAATGCTTTATCAAAGCCCATATGAAAAATGGCAGTGGAATATGCATCCCCTTCAAGTGCATTTTGGTTAAAAACAAATATGGAATCATATGTACTGGATGGATATCCATTAAACGGATGAATTAAATGATGATATATATTTCCATCTATAGTTACATATTGATTTTGTGGGCTTGAACAGGATATCACCTTATCCTTATCCTTAATAATACCTATATATCCATTAAAATCATAAGGTTTTGATAGGCCAATCGTATATTCCTTACCCATTTTATTTCCAATGGCAATACTTGAATTACCTGCATCTATATAATAGGAAGATATTTGGCTATCTTCTAAGTATTTCTTAGCCATATTTGTAGCATATCCCTTAGCTATTCCCCCTAAATCAATATTACCATCACCCACAATAGATATATGATTACCATCTATCTTTAAAGAGGTATTTTTCATAATTTCTAATTCCTCATTTATGGTAGCAGAATCCAATATTTTATTTTCCTTCATGGCATCCTTCCATTTATGTGATAAGGATCCAATAAATGGATTAAAATAGCCTTCTGTCTTATCATAGATACGTATAGATTCCTTTAGTATATCTAGTAAGGTATTGGATACATATGCCTCTCTAGCATGATTTAAATCGTATATAGAAACACTATCCTTGCCTGATTTATAATCATCGGATACATTTTCAACTTCCTTATATATTTCTTTTATTTTATTGAAATGCTCCTTGAAATTCTCATCATTATATATCGATACAGTAACTACTGTATCCATCGTATAAATGACCCCTGTATTCTCTATTTCACCACAGGAGCACAAAAAAAGGCATGAAGAAAATATAAGTCCTAACAATAATTTCTTCATACCCATCACCTCAGTCTTCCTTTAATCCTCTTCCTTATTTTTCTTTTTGAAAATCATAGGAAGAATTGGCTTTTGTAAAATATTATATTCTATAAATACGGCTGTTAGCGCCATAAATACGGCAGCTGTGCTTAGACCTAAAGCCAAGCCAGCAACGCAATCGGTAAAATAATGAACGCCAAGAACAATTCTTGAAATTGGAACAATAAAGAAGATTAAGCTAAATACAGCCACAACAGGAATGGTAATCTTCTTATTCTTTTCTGTAATAAGAAATAAATAGATTATAAACGGTGACATAAATCCAACGGATGTGGAATGCCCGCTTGGAAAGCTTGTTGATTTTTCAAACATCCACCACATTTCAGCATCTGGTCTTGGTCTTTGATATACCCCTTTAAATGCGGCATTTAGGAATACTTGAATGATTAAGCCTAATAAGAATATCATAAAGCGATAATCAAGTTTTGTATATATAAGCATTAAAACACATAAAACAGCAATTACATATAAATCACCAGATTCAGTGAATATTCTCCAAAACCAATAGTTGAAACCGCCCTTTTCTCCTCTTGTATTATAGGCTAAATCTCTAGCCCAAACATCCACTTGAAGAGGATCTAGGTTATTCTTTCGAACAACGATACATAATGTAGTTAATATGGCTATAGAAACAATAAATATAATTAAAGAAATAATCAATCTTTTTTTCATATGCGCACCTTTAATTTTAATATTTCTTATTATAATAAATCGATACGGCAACGTGAATGATGAGGAATGCAAGTGCAATACCACCAGCTAAAATAAAATAGCCTGGATCAAGGAATGCAGTAAATACTAATACAACTCCAAGGACATAAACGAATATTTTATGTACTAATGCATTCGTATGTAGACGAATCATTTTATTTCTTTCATCATTCTTTTTAATTAAATAATAATCTGCATATTCGTCATCCTTTAATATTTTTACATATCGATAATTCTTATATGCTAAATATGCTTCAATTAATGCACAAATAATGTATGGTAGAGGTGACCAATAATAGAATATGGATTGGTTTGTAAATTCAAATCTACCAACAGCCATGACAACTACAATAATTATTGGAAGTGTCATAGATGATAGCATGACACCTAATTTAATTTTTGTTATTTTACGCAAGCTTTCCATGCCTAATCATCCTCCCCCAAAAAGAATATTTCCTCTACAGGAACATTAAATACAGCTGCAATCTTTAACGCAAGCGGTAAGGATGCAATGTATTTGCCTTGCTCAATAGAAATAATGGTTTGTCTTGTAACTCCAACCTTCTTTGCTAGCTCTTCTTGAGTGAGCTTTATAGACTTTCTAAACTTATGAACTTCATTGGTCATATAAACACCCCTCAAATGATAATATCTTAAAGAAAAAGTACATTTCCCTTTACATTATACTATTATACACAATTTAACAGAAAAAATAAAATAAAATTATTTCTCGATTATTTTAGTGATATAATAAGGGGGCTGATATAAAGGAGGCCTCTATGAGACTTACAAAACAAGAGGTATTAGATATACTATTTCGACTATTTATAGTCCTATTTACCAACACATTATTATCCTTAGCTACCGTATGGTTCTTAGAACCTGCCGCATTATATGCTGGTGGAGCTACAGGTATTGCACAGCTATTGTTTCGAATGATCAATCGCTTAGGTGCAAATATGAGTGGAAACCTATTAGGTTGGTTCATTCTATTCGTAAATGTTCCAATTACTCTAATTGGATTTAAATTTGTTTCCAAAAGATTTGCGATTTATTCTGTAATTGCCGTTTTAGTACAATCCTTAGTTGTACTGGTCATTCCAGAAAGTCCATTTGCATATTTAGCGGAACCCATTGAAACCATAAATCAGGCTGGCAATATCGTTTCTACAATGAATTATGGTGGAATATTAACCTTAGCTATTTTTGGTGGATTGCTTTCGGGTATGGCATCAGGATTAGCTTTAAGATTTGGTGTATCTACAGGTGGTGTAGATGTGCTTGCTCAAGCCGTATCCATCAAAAAGGGAATTTCCATTGGAAACTTTACTATGGTATTAAATATTACTATTGCAATCTTTGGTGGTGGAGTACTTCAGGGCTCATGGGTAATTGTATTATTCACCATTGTAAGAATGATTATTAATAGTTTAGTCATTGACAAAATTCATACTTCCTATTCCTATACAGGATTACATATTTTCTCAAGCCACGGAGAAGCTATTGCACATTCCTTAATGAATACCTTAAATCATGGTTGTACTTTATTTGATGTTGAAGGTGCACATTCTGGCAAGGAATTTAAGGAGGTTTATTGTGTTGTTTCAAATTATGAAATCCATAGAGCAATAAAGGAAATCAAAAAGCATGATGAGAAAGCCTTTATCACAATGGCTCCTGTAAACAAAATCAATGGTAAATTCATAAGAAAATCAATAGTGTAAATTAAAATAGTAACAAGTTTTTACTTGAAGAAAAAAGATGTTATAGAGTACCTGGATTATATAGGTATGACATAACATCTTTTTTAAATTATAAGGTCACTTTTATAGTCTTATTTCTTCTTCACTAGAAAGCTTTCTTTTTTGGTCTTCATTGATTAGCTCAGAAATAACTAAATCAAGTTTACCATCAATAATTGCATCTAAACGATTAATCGTAAAGCCAATTCTATGGTCTGTTACACGGTTTTGTGGATAATTATAGGTACGAATCTTTTCGCTTCTTTCACCATGTCCAATTAAGGATTGTCTTGTAGCGCCTGTCTTTTCGGCTTCCTCTTCAAGCATACGCTCATAAATTCTAGTTCTTAGAATTTCCATAGCAGTAGCCTTATTTTCATGCTGAGAACGATAAATCTGACAAGCTACGAAGTCTCCTGTTGGAATATAAGTAACTCTTACTGCAGAGTAGGTTGTATTAACACCCTGCCCACCAGGACCTGAGGAACAGAAGGTATCAATTCTCAAATCCTTTTCTTCTAATTGGAAATCAATTTCCTCTGCCTCTGGCATTACAAGTACAGTTGCAATAGAGGTTTGGATTCTACCATTTGCCTCAGTAACTGGAATTCTTTGTACTCTATGTCCGCCAGATTCATATTTTAAGAAGGAATATACACTTTCTCCAGATACCTTAAACTGAATATTCGAATATCCTCCCTGTGCGGATTCCATTGCATCAAATACGGTAATCTTCCATCCTTTAGATTCTGCATATTTTGTATACATACGGAATAAATCTCCAGCAAAGATGTTTGCCTCATCTCCACCTACAGCACCACGAATTTCAACAACTACATCCTTTTCATCATTAGGATCCTTAGGTAACAATAAAACCTTGATTTCATCTTCAATTTGTACAAGACGATTTTGAGCCTCTTCTAGCTCCATAGTTGCCATTTCAACAATTTCAGGATCAGATTCCTTCTTCATTTCCTTTAAATCAGGAATGGATGCCTCAAGCTTTTGCTGCTCATGAAATAATGTAACAACCTTCTCCAAGGATTTTTGTTCCTTAGATAAGGCTGTTAGCTTTTTAACATCTTTAGCTGTTTCAGGCTGCATAAGGAGGTCGTTGATTTCGTTATATCTAGCCTCTATTATCTTTAATCTATCTAACATATTATTCTTTAACTTCTTTCTTCTCTTTAAATCTTTGATATTCACCCTGGAACATAAAAGGAAGTCCTTCGCTTGTAGAACCAGAACGGTTCTTAGCAACGATTAAATCAGCTTCTCCCTTTCTTTCAGAATGGGAATCATAATAATCAGGTCGATATAAGAACATTACGATATCCGCATCCTGCTCAATAGAACCAGAATCTCTTAAGTCCGCCATGATCGGCCTTTTATCTCCTTCTCTTTTTTCAACATCACGAGAAAGCTGAGATAATGCTAAAACAGGGCATTCAAGCTCTCTTGCCATAAGCTTTAAGCTTCTTGTTATCTTAGTAACCTTTTCCTGTTGTGTTTTACCATCGCCTTCAATTAGCTGTAAATAATCGATGACAACAAAATCAAGACCACCATTGGCTTTTAATTTTCTACATTTCGCACGAATGGAGGCAATCGTAGAATCCGAAGAATCATCAAAATAAAGATTCATACGAGATAATTTTGCAATACTTGTATTAAAACGAATCCATTGATCCTTTGGGATATGTCCATTCTTAATTTGTGATAATTTAATCGATGCATCACAAGAAATCATACGCTCAACAAGCTGTTCAGCACTCATTTCTAGGTTGAATATAGCAACGTTACCATTTCCCTCTTTGTTGCTGATGGCAACATTGACAGCTAAATTCATTGCCATCGCAGACTTTCCCATGGCAGGTCTTGCAGCAAGAATGATTAATTGGCCACTTTGGAAGCCCTGTGTAATTTTATTTACACATGGGAATCCTGTATCAAGGCCAATGACATCCTCATTTCTATTCGCATTGGCTGCGGTTTGCTTAGATACATTATCTGTAACCTCTTTAATCGTTTTGAAATCTTCAACTCTTCTTCTTTTCGATAAGTCGAAAACTGTCTTTTCTACATCATCTATATAATCAAAGGCAGATACCTTAGCATCATAGCCCTTTTGCGCTAATGTATTTAGCGCATTAATTGTATTTCTTCTTAAGGATGCATTCTCAATTAAATCAATATAGGAATCCATATTTGCAGTGGAATAGCTATAATCTGCAATACTTGCAATATAATCTACACCACCAGCCTGATCTAAAACACTTTTGAGTGTCAAATCCGCAATAACCGTTGTCGCATCAATAGCACGACCTTGCTTATTGATATCGAGCATGGTTTTATAAATCAGACGATTTTTTGTTTCGTAAAAATCGTCTGGAGTTAATATATCTGCTACCTGATAAATGACCTCAGGATCTAGGAAAATACATCCGATAATCGCAATTTCGGATTCAATTTCCGCAGGCACCTTTAGGTTTTGATTGCTCATACCGAACGCCCTCCTTCGCTACTTTTTCTCTTCTACATTGATATCAAATTGTGCAACAACATCAGCTGCAAGCTTTACGGTTGCTGTATAAATACCAACGGAATTGATATCTGCAGGTAATTCTACCTTACGTTTATCAAGGTGCATACCTGTTTGTGCTTCAAACTCATCACATACCATTTTTTCAGTGATATGACCAAAATTCTTTCCACCAGCACCAATCTTTAATTGTACTGTAATTTGCTTTCCTTGAATTTCTTCTTTGAATTTCAATAATAGGTTATGCTGGTTCTCAGCCATAACTCTTTCTCTTTCCTTATCCTCTTCAAGCTTCTTGATGTTTTCAGGTGTTGCTGCAACAGCCATATTATTCTGAATAAGGTAATTAGCATAGCCGTTTGCGACTTCCTTAGTTTCACCCTTCTTACCTTTACCCTTAACATCCTTTGTTAAAATAACCTTCATCTTCTCGGAACCTCCCTCAATAAATTCAATCTTTAATGTATTAATAAGCTCATTTTTTAAATCTTCAATGGTACAATCCTTTCTCTGTAGTGCGGCACTATTAAAGTGTCCTCCACCACCCATACCTTCCATGATTAACTGTACATTGACAGAATCACCTAAGCTTCTTGCAGAAATACCACATGTATTCGCATCAATTCTACCAATGGTAAAGGATGCCTCTACACCCGCAATGGTTAGCTGTCGATCGGAAATCTTAGCTAGGGTTGTACGATCTGGAATCTGCTGATTCTCCTCTAGTGTAACAAGGGAGAATCTATCACCATATAACTCTGCTTTTACGATAGCAGATGAAATTAATCTTTCACTTGTAATGGATTCTTGTAATAGCTTTCGTACGAAAATCATCTCTGCACCAAAGCTCTTTAACATTGCAGAAACTTCAAATGTACGAGTACCACTTCTTTGTGTAAAGTTATTTGTGTCAACAATGACACCCGCAAGCATAATGGATGCCTCAAGTGATGTTGGCTTAATATTTGGATTATAGAATGAGAACATTTCGGTTACTAATTCTACTGCACTAGACGCACTCGTTAATCTATAATCTGATAGGAATCCAGTAAAGCCAATACCAGCACTATCAATGTGGTGGTCAATAATAGAGAACCTAGAAGCCTTCTCTAATAAAGATGGGAACATTACAAGTCTTGGAGCCTGTGTATCTGTAATAATTAATAAAGTTGTAGGCTTAATTAATTCTAATGCCTGCTCCTCTGTGATAAAGTTTTCTAGTAATGCAGGATCCTTTTCAATAAACTTATAAATCTTCTTAACTGTAACATCGGCTTTATTTACATCAAAGGCCATCTTACAATCAAGCCCAGATGTCTTAACCATACGGAAAGCACCAATCATAGAACCAATCGCATCACAGTCTGCGAAATTATGACACATTAAGACAACATTTGTAGAGCCCTGCACGTGATCCTTTAATGCTAAGGTTTGCTGACGTACCTCTACTAGGTCATTCTTCTCTGTTGCATTCGATTTTGCACCGAAGAAGGAAACTGCTTCATTTTCGATGTTGATACAACCCTGACCTCCACCACGCTTTTCAGCAAGCTCAAATTGTGCCTGAGCAATACTACCAAGCTCATCATAATTGATATCATGACAGGCAACACCAATCGTAATAGATGTCTTTAATCGATATTTTTGAGTGATTTCCTCAAACTTATCAAAGATATCAAAATTGTCCTTTTTCATTCTTAAAACGGCCTCTTTATCAACGATAAAGGACATTCTATCTCCATTTAGGGTTTGTAAATATCCATGATATCTTGCAATCCAATCCGAAATCGCACCTAAAATAGAACCACGAATGGTAGCCTTCTCTTGCATATCAAACTTCTTAATTGATTCTTCAAAGTTATCCAGCTCAATAATACCAATCGTAAGCTTTCTTTCGTTATATCTTTTCTTTATTTCTTCTCTTTCTGTCACATCAAAGAAATATAAAATATTAAATTCCGTATTGTGAATAACCTCATAGGATTTATCACCGAATTTCATATTAATTAAGGTTTGATTACGAATGACATCGCTCATAAAATCCTTTGAAATAGAATCGATCGATGTATCAATTAGCTTACTATTAAAGATTTCCTTAGAATGCTCATTCGCCCAAATGATATTATATTGAGAATCATATAATACAATACCAATAGGTAGCTTATTGAAAGCCTCATCACCAGCCTTAGATGCATGGTAGGATATATTTGTCCATTTTTTAAGTCTTAGCTCTAGCATCTTAATTGTATCTGCATTCTTCCTGTTGATAAAAGAATAAATCAGAATGGTTGCAATAATAAAGCTTATAATGGCAACAAATAAGAAAATAATCTCAAAATAGAAATTTTCATCGATACCATCGGTTAAATAATAATAGGTAAAATAACCGGCAGCACCTGTGCCTGATAAGAATATTACAGCAAAGATAAGAGCTTTAATTTTATTAAAAAATTGCTTCATCTAAGGTCACCTCTTTATCTATTCTATTATAACAAAATGAAGAATACAATTCAATTGAAAGAACAAAATGACTTACATAAATGTAATGTTGTTAATTACAAAAGTAATTTCCGCTGATAAAGGAAAAATATAAAGTAAGAAATTCTTTAAGAACAAAAACATTATTTCTAAATTAAAGGAATATTTAGAAAAAATAAATCCACCTCAATGTTCATATATGGAAGATGTAAAGAAATATGCATTGTCAAATTGGGATAATCTTTGGACTTATTTAAAAGATGGTAGAGTTTCTATTAGTAATCAAATAGCTGAGAATAAAATTAAAAAAGCATGCATGATAAGAAACAATTCTATAATATTTAATAATCAATAAACAGCCATTGCAAACTTTAATCTATTAAGTTTAGTTCAGACAGCTAAAAAACATAAGTTAAATATTGAAGCATATTTAACTTATGTTTTTGAAAATATCGAAGCCTACTCAAAGAATTTAGAGGTTCTTTTCCCATGGAATTATAATATCTTACAAAGATTTCAAATAAAATAGCATTAAATGTAAAAAAGTTATTTGCCATATAAAAAAGGAAATCTACCAACCAAATTTTGGAAGGGATTGATTTCCTTTTTTTTCAAAATCTTTAAAACGATTGGTTGTTACCAACCTACAAACAACCTCAAATTTTAAAGAGCCTTTTAAGTGACCAAGAGTGGTCGAAACCGGCTGAGACCGGGAGAAAACGGGAGAATTATTTTAAAACATATTTAATGTTTTTAGAACCGCCTTCTTTTGATATCATACCTTTTTTTACAAGAATACTAAGTATTTCATTTGCTCTAGTATCTTTAATATTTGAAAAATCTTCAACAGTAATTCTTCTAATAGAACCATGTTCTTTAATAACTTTGTAATAAAGTATTTCAAAAATTCTCCTTAGTGCCAATCAAAGATATTTCTATTATTCATCAAATACCATATGAACATCATTGAATTATGTATTCACTATTCTTTTATAACCTTCTCGTAGTTTTAATTGTTTTCTATAAAATCTAAAATAGTTCCGCTTGGGATAGCATATGCCAGGCCATTGATTATTTGCGACTTATTGTCTTTTAATCTAAAAGATATAATACCTATTACAATATTATTTTCATCCAAAACAGGACCACCACTATTACCATCTGACACTTCAATATTCAGTTGTATAGTTTCAATATTTCTATCATCTATTTCTACAAATCTTTTTGAGGATGAAATATAACCGCCAAAAAAAGATAATCCGAATCCATTGGGATTCCCAATTGTATAAACCTCTTCGCCTAAAGATAAATTTCTTTTTTCGATTTTTAGTGCTTTTTTCTTATCAAATCCATCTATTTTTAAAGTAGCCAAATCATATTCTTCTGATATCTTATACACAGTTGCTTCTACAAATTCCTCTGAATTATAAAAACGCACATAAATATTGTCATATAGACAATACTCTTTTTTTTGATAATCATAATACCTTACGATATGCCTACATGTTAATATTTTCCCGTCTTCTGATATAACAAATCCTGTCCCATATCCAGTTGACTCGTTGCTTGTTGATTTTATTTCAACAGTCGATTCCAAAACTAACGAATAGTTTTGATTTGAACATTTACATGAAGAAAATGTCATTAAGCATAAAGCGAAAATTATCAACAAAAAGACTATTTTAGTCATCAAATTGTTCAGTTTTGATTGAATCATACTCATCGGCTCCTATTAATTTCTTATATTCAATCCAATCTTCTAATGTAAAAGTATTAAAAATGTCACTATATTCTTTTTTTCTAAAAGAAACTAATTTATTAAAATCATCTATTTCGTTAGAAAAATATAAGCATTTTAAATGCTCGATTTCTTCACTTTTTTTAGCAATTTGATTGAAATCAATTGTTCCATTTAAGACTTCGTTTGCATATTCGTTTACATAAAATCCTAATTCTTTTTTTACAAGATTGTATCCATTTTCACGCAAATAATTTTCAATGTAAACGGCGCAATTATCACCTTTTTTTATGTTGAAAGAAGATTTAGGAAATTTTATTTCTTTATAAATCCCAGGGTAGCCAAAAGTAATTCCTGACACATCAATTCCAACATAATATTTTATCACTGCATCGAGACCACCTGACAAAAACAATGGACTTTGATTCAAAATTGCTATTGTCTCCCCATTTATGATAAGTTCTAAAAATAAAATATTACCAAAAAAACCACTCATCTTAGCAACATCTTTTTCATAAATACCATACGAATTATATAAATTTGACAGTCTTTTGCATCTAAAATCGATACCATTAATAAAATATACTGACAATGTATTTATTTTTAATAAATCATTACCTAATTTGTCCTTATAATTATCTTCTTTATTATTATAGAGACATAAGCAATTAATATTATCTTCTAAAAATCTTTTCAATTCTAACAAATTATTCATACTAATTACGATTCTAATAATATAAATATGGTGTAATATCAAGGTTTAAAAAGAAAGCATGTGGACGAAAAGCTTTTGTTGAATTACTTCCCTTTACACTTGTATTATATGGTACGTATACATAATATTCATCACCAGGATGATAATGATATAATCCACCATCATGTCTTTCAGGTTTAGTTATTGGTGTCGATGAACTATATCCAACATATGGTTCGTTTAATAATTCAGTAATATTTGACTGGTAATACGAAAATATACTCGCAACATAACTAAATTCATTACCATCATAATATGATGTCACATAAGTAGGATTAATTAAAATTGCAATGGCAGACTCCTTAGTTATTTTTGGTCCTAAAAATAACCCATCACTATCAAGAGAGCCATCATGAATTTCTTTAGTTTTTGAAATACCACTTGCAAAAGCCAAATAATATGAATTGCTATTTTTACTAGTTTCTTTCTCTAATTAAGCTTTACTAACTGCCTTAGTGTTATATTTTACTCCATCAATTGAAAGTGATGGAGAATATGTTGTTGTAACTATAGTAACTGTTTTAGTAGTAGTTATAGTGAATACTCTTTTTATCCAACTAGCAAACCATCCAAAGAAAGACTTCACAGCTTCAACAACTGTTTCAACAACTGTCTGTATAGCAGTAGATATTGCCTGATTAACTGATGGAGAAGTCGCAACTATTGTAATAGCAAATGCAACAGCAACAACAGCCCCTATAGTTAAATCATCAACGATAGCAATACATTCATCAACATTATCAATATCTAAATACTCAGATATCAAATATTTCTCGTCTTCAAAAATAATGTATCCTTCATCTTCTAATTCATCATAATATGGAGTTGCAACACCACTTATTTCGTCAATTAGTAGATTACCATCGTAATATTCGATGTTCATGATAAACTCATTTGTCGCAAAATTATACTTTGTAGATACTTTCTTTTCCAAATTATCGACATCTAAACTCGAAAAAACATAATTATTTAAGTCATCTTTTGACCACTTTAAAGAACCATCAAACGAAAGTTCGTTTCCTTCTAACGTAGTTAGCCTCTAAAAATTCATCAACCAAATTAATAATTTTGGTCTCGTTATCAATGTTAACATTCTCAATTGTTCTAATTGATTCATCAACCTGATTATGATTCATAGATGTCAAATTAATAGAAATTGAGAAGAATAAAACAAATAGAAACATTGATAAAATAAAAATTTTTTTCATATTATCCTCCAGAACAACAAAACACGAATATTTTATCATATGTAATTGTTTTTGTAAACAATAATACAGCAAATCATCCCTTTTTCAAAATTATGTTAATTACAAAAGTAATTTCCGCTCGATATTTGTATTTTAAATAGGCTTCTAATTTTCATTGATTGTTTTACACCAAATACTATATTTAAAAAATTATTACTTATTTTAATATCCTATAATAATCCATCTAAATGTAGTAATTCTAATACCTTAGCTTCTCTTTCGATCATTATTTGATCCTTAGTGCCATGACAACAATTTCTATTAATATTTATAGCATCTTTATAATCTACAAATTCTAATGTGAATCTTTCTTCTTCTTCATAATCATCAAGGTCCTGTGCTACCATAACATCTAAAACATCACATAAATAATAGTAATTATCTTGAACAAAATAATCATAATTCTTTGTGTCATCTTTTTGAATTCTATGAACATATCCATATTCACGTATGGATTCTTTTTTTATAACAAGACCGGCCTCTTCCTTAGTTTCTCTGATTAAAGCATCTAGCTTTGTCTCATTAAAATCTATACCTCCACCAGGAAATTTATAATAATTGTATTTTAGACTATGTACCATAGCCACCAAACCATCTTTAATGTATATACATCTAGAGGATGGTCTTACATATGCTTTACCGTTAATATCATAATCCTTTGTGTCAATCTCAAATAATAATCTCATATTTAAAACCATTTCTTTCTATTTTTGTAGTTTTATATATTCACTTTCTAGTATTTCTAAGGATTTTTCTAAATCTACTCCAAGAATCTCTTGAATTTCCTTAAAATCATAATTTTTATGTAGCTCATTAAGAATATTAACCAACGCTTCATCCCCGTGCTTAGCTATAAAAATAGCTTGAGCTTTACAAGCTATAGAATCGTTACCAGAACCATAAAATCCTACATTACAAGAAAAAATGTCACTGCAATTGTAGCATCCATCTATTTTCTTTTTCTTAGCACATATAGCATTTGGGCAATTTCCATCCATAAAACATGCTGAATAGCTACATACATTAAAATTACTTCTGCATCCTCCGCACCATTTTCCTAAAAAACAATGATTACAGGAAAATCCACAATAGGCTATTTGTTCTTTCTTATTCTTCCAATAGGAAACTATTTTTGCTTTTTCAATATCACCATATTTTTTATCGCATTCTTTTAAGGATTTACGATAAATCTTTGATTCTTCATCATAAATTGTTTTTGCCATTTCTAAAAATTCATAACCATACTTTTCATATAAACCAATATGATCCGTTGAAATATATACATATTCCATCCCCATTATCCCTGCAATAGATTCAGCATATTTTAACAACATACCTGCATAATGATGTCCTCTATATTCGGGATATGTGTAAACAAATCCAATCCATGGAGTAAGCTTTGTTGGTTGAATTTCATCCCACTTCGCTAGTGTACAAAATGATACCAAATTTCCTCCATCAACAAGCATTGGTATTATTGTATTTGTACCTAATGTTTCATATATTTTGTTTTCAGTAATCAAGCTTGATAAAAATTTACCTGCAGGCCAATTACATTTTCTTAGTTCATCTAGCCAATGGTTTTTATTATCACAACTAAAATATTCAATTATTTCCATAATTATTAGCTCCTATTCATCTTATTCTATATTAAAATAATAGCACATTATTCTATATGTTTGAGAATGTGGTTAGATGGGGTGTGTGGAAGGCTTTATATAATACACACAAGGATATATGGGATGGGATAGTTGGGATTTATAGATCTTTATCTGTTTTTTGGCCCTCATGTGCTAGCCATTTGCATTCCGTTATTTCCATATTTGTAAATGTAGATTGAAATGATGAATCTTCAGGACTACATGCATAAATACCAAATCGAATGATTCCATTGCCATTCCACATATGACAAATTCTCATTTGTTTAAATGTTATACCATCTATAGAACATTCAATACAATAATCATCTTCACGTCGACTAAGTCTATACCACATGGATTTTATACTGGATTCTATTTCTGTAGTCGCCCAATCAGAAAATCCATTATTGGTAACAACACTTCCAAGATGTTGGAATTTTTCATTTTCATATTCAATAGAAGCTTTAAGCCAATTGTCACTATCAAGATACATTACAACACCACATTGATCAAATCTATGTTTGCCTTCAAATTCAGTTTTAACTACAAAAGAAAAATATTTTTCACTAGTTTCTAATTGTAAAACAGGAGCGTTATCATTTCTAAAGTGATAATATGTTCTTTGCCATAAGTCCGTATGTGGTTCTGTTATAATTTCAATTCTATTTTCACATATCGTAAAGTTTTTTGGTTCTCTAATCCATTTTAATTTTGTCACATCGAATTTCATTTTTTTCCTCCTCGTTGCTTGAGCAATTAAAATTTACATAAGTGAATAAACAAGCTGAAGGTCATCTGGTTCATCATTTGCAATGGAAAGAATAGGATTATCTGTAACCTCTGCTCCCATAGCTTTATAGAAATGAATTGTTTCTTCTGATGGACATGCAGAAATATACAACTCCCTTGCTCCGCTTAAGCGCGCTTCTTCCACTGCTTTTTCCCATAATTTACGGCCAATTCCCTGACCACGAAAATTCTTGTCAACTTGAATCAAATCAAGAATCATCCGCTCGGATACCAATTTCTTCACAAGACTCATAAAGCCAATAATTTTTCCTTCCTCGACTGCGAGATAGGAAATATAATTA
>NZ_JAXFPY010000012.1:0-13364 GCF_034179385.1 Anaeroplasma sp. | reverse complement strand
GTTATCCTCGTCTTAAAGACAGGTTACCTACGTGTTACTCACCCGTTCGCCATGGTATTGCTACCATTCGACTTGCATGTATTAGGCACGCCGCCAGCGTTAATCCTGAGCCAGGATCAAACTCTCCAAAAATTTATTTTTGTTTGTTTTAATCTTTTTTGCTCATTCTTCTTCTAAATAAAAGAATTGCTTGTTCGTTTATTCTACACGTTTTCGTTCGTCATATATAGTTTTCAAAGACCTAAGTTTTGGCCTCTCAGATTTTGCGAAGCCTTGTTCATTATATCATTTGCCAATGTCAGTGTCAACAACTATTTTATCTTTTTTTCATTCTTTTTTCATTCTTGTTTTCATTGCCATTCTTTTGAGCCCAAAACCCCGATGGAAGCTTTATTTTATTACTATTATGTGGCAAAATGTGCACAAAGAAAAAATTGGCCAATTATGAATAAAATTTAGCCAATTTCTTCTTTTATATTTAATATATTATTGTATATTAAATCCTTTAAATAGTGCAAGCTTTGGTCCACAGTATCCATCCTGAACCTCTTCTTCTTTAGATAAATACATATTCTTTAATACATCCGATAATCTTGCACTAATAGAAATACCTGTAACAGGAATAATTTTAGCACCATCAAAATAATAGCCTAATCTTACCTCTCCACCAATATAATCTGATAATAAATCTACTTGAATTCCAGACATAGAAACACACTCTAAATATGGTTCCTTCTTTAATTCATCGATGGATTTATTTCCTAAACCTAATTTTGCAATAGGTAAATTGCCTGTTGGCTCTACTTTTAGGTATTGAGCAAATTTCATATTACCCCAATACGATTTTACGATACCATTCTCTACAACTAATGTATCCTTATATGTAGTACCATTTTCATCGAAATGAGAGCTATTTACAGATCCCTTTACCATTCCAACTCTAGAAATATTTAATAAATCTCCTAAAGCATTCTTTTGTAAATTTGTTCCAATAGGATTCTTATTTGAATGAGAATATACAACGCCAAAGTTTAAATCATGGGTAATTTCATTTATAAGAGAATCTAATTCCGTTGGTCTTAAAAGAACATTTATATTGCCAATCTCCTCAGGTTTTAAAGCTTCATATCTAGCTTTAACCGCATTCATCTTATCGTAGATTTCTTCCGTAAGCTTTCTTGCATCAAATTCATTGAAATGATATTGCTCATATAATTCAACAGATTCCTTTTCACCATTCCATGTAGGAATGGCCTCAACCATTGCATCATATTTTACCTGAGTCATATCTAAGCCGTTTGAATTCTTAATATTAATCTTATTCTTAGTGATAAAAATCTCAAGTGCATTAATGGATCCATCTTTAAATGAATCTGCTAAGAAGCATGCTTCTTCTGTCATCTTTGCAATTTCTTCTTTAGAATAATCATTAAAATTAGAATCACTTTCAAAGGAGTTAATATCCTTTTTAGGTAATTCAAAATATTCATTATTGATTAATTTTGCCTTATCTACTGCCTGGCTTATCTTTTCTTCAATTTCAGCCTCACTATATGCCTTATAAACCTGGAATTCCGATTCACCCATAAAGCCATCATGAGCTACATAAATGGTAACCTTAAGCAAAGATACCTCATTATTACGGATAGTTTCTAAATTCTTATGTACAAAGAATAGCTGGAAGGATTCCTGAATTATATTTTGGATTCTATAGCCAGTCACGTTTTTATTCTTCTTAATTAATTGCTCTAAATCAATCATCCTAGCTTCACCTTCGCTTTCAAAGATGGACCACCATCTGTAACTCTAACCCATTCCTTATATCCCTTACCACAAGCACCAGCACCTTCAATTTCTAATCCATCAGAAACCATAGTAATAGATTTTAATAAATCAGGTACATAGCCACTCATAACAACTGGAGCTACCCAATTATCGGTAAGCTTTCCATCTACAATTTCAATACCATATTCAGCCACACACTGAATTGCCCAGTTCTTAGGGTCCTCCATACCATTATTGGTTTCACAAATATAATAACCATGCTTAACGCTCTTAATCATATCCGAAAGCTTGTCCTTGCCTGGTAGAAAGAATGTATTCGTCATTCTCGTATATGCTTTATGGCTGAAGGATTCTCTTCTACCATTTCCAGTTGGCTTTGTACCAAGCTGTAGGGCAGAGGCCATATCAGAAATACCAGAAACTAAAATACCATCCTTAATAATTAATGTATCCTCGGCTAATACACCATCATCATCAAAGAAATAGGAAGCGGCAGACACAACACTTGCAGCACCATCTCTCATATTTACAATTGGGGATGCAACATATTTACCAACATATTGCTTTGCTAAGGCTCTATCCTTAACGAATTGATCCATTTCAACACCATGACCAAATGCCTCATGAGCAATTAAGCCTGTAATGGATGGGTCTGTAATAATATCATACATACCAGGTTCGATTGGCTTTGCGAACGCTAAATGATGAGCCTTATCTAAAAGCTTATCGATTCTCTTTGGCAATTCCTCCATAGTCTTTTTCACTGTGACATCCCATGCACCCTCACGGCACTGTACTACCTGATCATTTTCACGATAAACTAAAAATAAGTTACCATTTACCCAAGTATAATTTTGGTCAAGAGTTCTATGCTCTGTCACAAAAATCTTAGAAACATTTAATGTTTGAATTACAGCAACAGCATTTAAAATATTTTCTGATTTTGAAAGCATTAGATCCTTAAGCTTTGTAACAAATTCAAGCTTATCCGATACACTATAGGAATCTAAATCGGATTCTCTTATAAATGATTTTTCTAAAGGCTCATCTAAAATATCACCTGTTTGAATCATTTTTTTCTCTAGCTCCTCATCTATTTTTAAAGAGCTAATGATCTTCTTTGCCAATTCTTCTTTATCACCTAATATATCATCTAAGGAATATTCAAAAAATGCATTGTCGTTTTTCATTTTTACAACGAAGCCACATTCAGATCCTAAGCCTTCATCCTGAATAGAGGTTGACATACGGTTTGCCATAACACTTTGTACACGTACATCAGTACCCAAAACACTAACATATTTAAATGTTTTTCTAAGCTCATTACAAAGTGCCTTAGCATCTTTCATTCTTGATTTTAAAAATTCTGAAAGCATAACTATTTCATCTCCTTTAATTTATTTATGTTATCACTCAAGGAATCATATGCTAAAACAGATTCCCTTATGATATCATCTAAAATTTCTTTTACTGGCTTTATTTCATCAATCAAACCGGCAATTTGGCCTAAAGGCATAGAACCATTTTCTAAATCTCCTTGGAATATGCCTCTAAATAATGCATCAAAGCTATCCTTTAATGCTTCTTCATCTATGGAATTATTCTTCTCCATCTCTAAATATTTTCTAGCAAGACGATTCTTTAAAACACGTACTGGGGCACCAGTATTCTTAAGTATTACCGTAGTGTCATTATCATGTGCCTTAAGAATGGCCTTCTTATAATTCTCATGAACATTACATTCCTCACTAGCAAGCAAAATTGTGCCAATTTGAATTCCTTTTGCACCCATAGCTAGTGCGGCAGCCATCTGGCTTCCAGATGCGATACCTCCTGCAGCGATTACCGGAACCTTTAGTGCCTTAACCATCTGTGGTAAAAGAGACATCGTTGTTGCCTCACCTACATGTCCACCCGATTCCATTCCCTCCGCAATAACACCATCAATACCAAAACGCTCCATTCGTTTTGCCATAGTAACACTAGCTACAACAGGGAATACCTTACATCCAGCTTCCTTGAATCTCTTTATATATTTTTCAGGTGAATGTGCACCTGTAGTAACCACTGGTATTTTTTCTTCTATGATTAAATCAACGATATCCTCTACATACGGACTCATCATATATAAATTGAGGCCAAAGGGCTTATCTGTTAAGCTTCTTGCGATATGAATTTCTTCTCTTACTCTATTCTTATCCCATTCACCTGATGCAATAATTCCAAGACCACCGGCATTCGATACGGTAGCCGCAAATTTACCATCCGTAATCAAAGACATTGCGCCCTGAAGAATAGGGTATTTGATTCCAAGCATTTCATTAAGTAGCATAATATCACCTAAATTTCTATAATAAGCTCTACAGGGCAATGATCAGACCCTAAAACCTCTGTATCGATTATAGAATCCTTAACCTTATCCTTAATACGATTAGAAACAATAAAATAATCAATTCTCCATCCTGCGTTATTTAATCTCGCATTGAAGCGATAGCTCCACCAGGAATATAAAACCTTTTCTGGATATAAATATCTAAAGGTATCTGTGAAGCCACTTTCTAAAAGCTCGGTCATCTTATTTCTTTCCTCAATAGAGAAACCAGCATTTTTTGTGTTAGAATCTGGATTTTTTAAATCGATTCTTTCGTGAGCAACATTTAAATCACCACAATATATAACCGGCTTTTTACTATCTAATTCCTTTAAATATCTTCTTAAATGATCCTCATATTCCATACGGTAATCGAGTCTTTTTAAGCCTTCTTGTGCATTTGGAACATAAGCATTTACCAAATAGAAATCCTCATATTCTAATGTAATGACTCTACCCTCATCATTATATAATTCATTAAATAAGCCATAGGTCACATTTAAAGGCTTTCTTTTCGCATATATCAATGTACCACTATAGCCCTTCTTTATTGCAGAATTCATAAATCTATAATAGCCATCAATTTCTAAATCCGCTTGTCCTTCTTGCATCTTTGTTTCCTGAATAGAAAAGAAATCTGCATCGGCCTTTTTAAAGAAATCCATAAAGCCCTTTTGTATACAAGCTCTTAATCCATTAACATTCCAACTTACTAGTTTCATATAACATACCTCATCTGATTATTTTAACATAAAATATGTTAACATGAAATATTTTTAAAAAAAGAATATGAGAAAAGGGGCCAAGCCCCTATTTTAGAATATTTAGATATCGATCTTGATATACCGCTTTAAAATTAAAAGATGTATATTAGGAAATCCTTTTTTAAACATTTATTAAATGGAGGATTTTATACCAAAGATTGAAAGAGCATAATGTTACACAAGCATTATTCACATTCTTCTCATTGTTACCTCTTTGGTCCCTTTAGCTAACATTCACTTAACAAATGGTAGTTTTTTAACTAATTATATCGTTTTATCATAATTTTTATATATCAACTCTGAATAGTTAGAAATCGATTATTCTTCTTTAGAAATACTTGCCTCTAAAGAGCGGTAAACCTTATGAAACATTTTAGCCTGTCCCTTACTAGATGCATCCACATGATGAATGTTTTCATTTCTAATCCCCATCATATTTCCTACTTTCCTTTCATCGATACCTGATGCTAAAAAATTAAATTCAAAGCCTTGCTTTTCATATAGCTTAATCATCTTATGTATCATTTTATAGGTATAGGACTGGCTAGAATTTTCCATTCCATCGGTAGTAATATAGAACAATACCTTTCTGTCCTCTACTTCACTAAAGCGTTCAATAGTAAAGCCTATGGTATCTAGTAGGGCAGTAGATCCACCACATAGATAATCCTCATATTCCATTTCCTTTACCTCACTAATTTTTGTTCTATTTTCAATAATTTCATAGGTATTATTAAATAATACTGTAGTGACATATAATTCACTCTCTAATCCTTTAAGCTTAGAAAGTAATTCATTATATCCACCTACGGCGTCCTTTTTCAAATCACTCATAGAACCACTCTTATCTAAAATAAATACTACTTCTGTTTTTTTCATTTTATCTTCCTCCTCATTGTAGCTAAAGTATAGCAAGGAATAAGAAAAAAGTGGTCGCATTGAATGCGACCTTTTACAGATTATTTAAATAGCACATTTACATCATGATCATATAGAGCTTGATTAATTTCTATAACATCATATTTCTTATTTTCTATAAAATATCTAATGATGACATCTGACTTTGTTGAAAAGCTTAGGCTATAGCCCGCCCTTGCAATTAAATCTAAGGCAGTATCTATTTCAAGCTCAAGACCTAAGCAAAGTAGGATAACGGTTGCTTTTGAAGGATGATATTCGCTATCGGATCGAATTTTTGAAAATAATCTTTTATCAATATTCGCCTTTTGATAAACATCAGAATCCTTAAGATTTTTCTTATCGATTAATTCAAATAATTTTTCTTGGAATGTATCATCCATTTGATTAAGCCTATCCTCTAAAGCCCCATCACGAAGCATAGCCATTTCTTCTTTTGGCTTTTTTCTTGATGTGATGGGCTCCATTTGAAATGGCGTAGCCTTTCTTGCAACAAATAGCTTTCCACCTCTTCTTGGGGAAATATCATCTGGGGTTCTTTTTCGTATAGGCTTAAAATTCTTTTCTATATATTCATCTAGCAATGTCCATTTTCCCATATTCTCCATTTTCTTCACCTCGATACATACATAGATTAAAGCATAATCTACAAGGAGAAAAGTACTACCTCGTGTAGTACTCTTATTTTTTAAAGCTATTTATTGCCTCTTTCATTAAAGAAATGGCTTCTTTAATATTATCCTTAGTTGTTGCAAGATTAATTCTTACGAAGGATTTACCAGCTTCTCCATATTCTATACCCTCAGTAATATATAAGCCTGTTGTCTTATAAAGATGATCTACGAATTCCTTTGCATCTAAGGTATAGTTCGATACATCCACCCAAAGTACATATAGTGCATGAGCTTCAATGAAGATTAGTCCTGTATCCTTAAGTCCTTCTGTAAATAATCTTTTATTTTCCTTTACATAGGCATTCATTTCATTTACCCATGTCTCGCCATCATTTAATGCATTTATGATTGGGGTATAGGCAAATACATTACCCTCAGCACATTCATCTGTATTTAACCCTCTCCATACCTTATGCCTTAAAAATGGATTCGGTACTACTACAGCACTAGACTGAAGTCCGGGCACTCCAAAGCATTTCGTTGCACTGATTGCCGTGATGGAATTCATCTTGCATTCATCAGATACAGAGCAATATGGAATATATTCGTAGCCCTCTTCTACAATATCACAATGGATTTCATCCGATAATACCACAACATTGTATTTAACACTCAGCTGTCCTATTCTTTCTAATTCCTCTTTTGTCCATATTCTTCCGACAGGATTATGAGGATTACATAAAATCATAAGAGTAGCCTGTGGGTCCTTCATTTTGTTTTCTAAATCAGAAAAATCAATTCTATATTCATGATTTTCATAAATCAAATCAGAGGATAAAACGACACGACCATTATTCAATATAGAATTATAAAACATATTAAAGCATGGCGTTAATAAAATAACCTTTTCTGCAGGTGTAGTAAGCTTTCTTACCGTAGATGAAATCGTAGGTACTACTCCTGTTGAAAATAACATCCAATCCCTATCAAATTCAATATGATGCCTTCTTTTCCACCAAGAAATATAGGCTAAGAAATATTCATCTGGAGTAATAGAATATCCATAAATTGGGCATTTCATTCTATCTAAGATACCCTTATTAATTCCATCAAATACAGGAAAATCCATATCTGCAACCCACATAGGAAGCTTAGAATCTATAGAATCCCATTTTAATGAATTTGTGTTTTTTCTTGGTATTTTCTTATCAAAATCATACATTTTTCTTTTCCTCTATAATTATTGTTTTTGACTTATCAATTAAATTTTCATCTAATATGACCTCATCAATTGCCAAAGCTTTAATTACTCCATTATATGGATTCTTAATAGAATCAATTTTTGAATGGATCGTTGCATCTATATCATGGCAAAATTCGAAGCATAAATTGCAATTTAATAGCTTGCAGTTTTCCATTGTAATATTATCCATATAGCACATGCCCTGCTCAGAATCTATAGTACAATTTACAAATTTAATGTTCTTTGAATTCCAACCTAAGTATTCACCAATGATGGTTGAATCATATACAACTACATTTTCACAATTCCAGAATGAATCCTTTGAATTCATTTTCGCATTATGTATCTCTATATTCTTAGCTCCATCAAAAGCGTAATTACCTGCAAGAGTAAAATTCTCAATTTTAATATTTTTTGAGTTCATGCAAAAATAATTCCCTTTAGCCACTACATTTTTAAGTGTAATATTCTCGCATGTCCAAAATGTTTCCTCCGCATTAGGAATCGTTACATTTTCCAAATAGATATCACTAGATCTTCTAAATTGCTTAGGTGCCTCAATAAAGGAATCGATGATTTTTAAATCATGTGTATACCATATACCACTTCTTGCGGTATCTAGCCATGTAGTATTGTATACCTCTACATGGTTACAATACCAAAGTGGATATTTCCATTTGAAAATACAATTTTTCAATTTTATATTCCGAGATTCCTTTAAAGGAGATTCTCCATCCATAAATGTAGAATCTACAATTTCAAAATCCTTTGAATTATATAATGCTCTTTCGCCAACAAATAGTCCTTGTTCTAATTTTTTCATTTTTAACCTCACACAAACGTATTATACATTATTTTAAAATCTTTTAAAAGGCTTCAAAATCATATAACATTGTGTATTAGAAATAATTCTTCATTGTCGCATAAATCCAATATGAAAACTTTGTTTTAGGATATTTTATCTTCAAATTTAAAAAAATCCCCATA
The DNA here is from genome assembly GCF_034179385.1 of Anaeroplasma sp. Taxonomy (NCBI): domain Bacteria; kingdom Bacillati; phylum Mycoplasmatota; class Mollicutes; order Anaeroplasmatales; family Anaeroplasmataceae; genus Anaeroplasma; species Anaeroplasma sp. The sequence continues at coordinate 4,682 of NZ_JAXFPY010000012.1, read as the reverse complement.
AGCCTGGGGATAATTTTTATATAGCTGGAGCGTAGGTTATTTTAACCTTTCCATTATCATGGTCAAATACCACATTTTCTACTTTGATGATATCAGAATGTCCTTGAGTTAATGTGTCCTCATCGATAACAATTTCATCAAAGAAATTATCGTTAGCGACTTCGGTTTTACCTAGGGTAAAGTTTTCTACATTAAATTTAACTTCCTTTACATAATTGGATTCCTTAATTACAGTTTCCTTTACGGAAGCTTTTAATAATGTCTTTAAATTATTGATGGATACCTCTGCTAAAATATTTGAATTTAGAAGTGAAGCATTAACATCAAAATATAAATTATTTAAGCCAAATTTAAATTCATAGCCTCCTAAAGTAAGCGGATCTAAATTGTAGCTTTCTGCATCAAATTTATGCTGAATAATATAATTGAAGTTTTCTTCACTAAGCTCAATGGTTTTATCCGTTAATGCAAGTATTGCCATAGGATCAAGTTCAAAAATTTGGGGAGTTGGAATATCATAATTAATAAAGATATTCTTTGTTTCCATAGATAAATCGAAATGGGCATTTTCACCTTCTGTATAGCTTGTTGTAAAGGTTGCACCACCAAAGAAATCCTTGAAACGATTTGTGCCACTAAATTTTTCAATTTGCTGATTCAAATCTAATTTTAATGTTAGATTTTCAACATCAAAGATATCATTCTTACTATCCTTAAATAATGAGAATCTATTGAAGAAGCCTTTAACAAAGTCTTTGGAAATACTCATTTTATTACCAAGCTTTAATTCTCCAAGCTTTAAATATAATACATTATCTACAATAGATGGTGCTTCTTCTAATCCTAAGGTTATCGTTGTGTTATAAAAGCCAAAGGCACTTCCTCTAGCCACGACACCAACGTTATGATTAATCTCTTTAAATTCGATGGAATTTAAGGAAACAACACCATTTTGAAGGATTTTATCTGTACCATCAGTCATTAAATAGGTTGGGTTATTTATCGATTCATTTGTTCTAATGATATCGGTAACGCAATCATTGATATTTTGGTAGGTAAAGCTAAAATCAATCTTGTTATTTTCACTTGTTGGTCTATCCTCTTTTTGAATTAAAGCAACCTTATCTAAGGATTCATAAATACCCTTTCCTAATAGACCATCAAGAGTTGTTAACTCCTCACTTGGTTTATAATCTGGTGTACTATTATCACTAATTACAAGTAAAAATACCACAACTGCAACCACAAGAACAAAGATGAGGATGAATACTGCCTTAATTATTCCTTTTAAAAGTTTCATGTTACTACCTCGTAAATTTTGAAATTAAAAATATAGATAAAATTGTTAACTGCACCAAAGATGCTAAATTAACAGCAAAGATTCTATGGGTTTTTATGCCAAATAGGGCAATGCCAACGATAGCATAGATACAGCAAATATAGCTATAAAGCAAATAAATGTAAGATCAAATTTGAAGCCTTTGAATGAGATTTGTCTAATTTGGACAAACCTATTATATCAAAAATGAGATAAAAATAAAATAAAAACTTTTACATGTAATATGCACTAAAGATATGGCTGTAATTTATTTTTTCTTCATAACAACTTTTATTTTTTTACCAAAACTATCAAAATTTGTATCATATCTATAAACATTCGTGATTTTTTTATTTTTATAAAATACACGAAAGTAATACTCATTATTTTTAAAAAATCTATAAGGAAAAACTATTGTATAATAAGTATCACACAATACATATTTCTTTGTAATACCAAATAAGTTACGTCTAATCAAATAATTATCTTCAACTTTAAGATAAAATAATGAATAATGTAAAGAACATAAAACAATTGGAATTAATATTACGCTCATAACTATACTAAATATTATTTTCTCTTTAGATGTTTCTATATCAACAATACGCGAACAAATCCCTGCAATAAATATAAATGTCCATAAAACTAAATAGCCATAAGAACAATATCTAAATACTTTTGATTTTTTTATTATCATGTCTTCCTCCATATTAAATATATTGATCTATTAAAGCAGTAATGAATGCATATGGCACATTTCTTATAATTGCTTGATTTGAAGCTGCAATAATTGAAGACATCTTTTTAACAGCTCCTGTGTAATACTTATTTGTTATTCCTTTACGCCTACAATCTGCAATTCTATTTCTATATTTTGTCAAATCAGATATTTTTTTATTTTGTGCACCCGCACCTCCAAAATATCCAATTGCACCTCCAAGAATTCCAGACCAAATTGCCATTCCCCAATTTATTGAATCTCCTGATACAAAATCACTTGCAATACTCCCTGCAAATCCCGTAGCAGACCCACTAATTTCCATTCCAATAGCATTTAATGAAGTACCACCAAAGGCTCCAGTTATACCACCAATAGCCATATCTGCGAATACTTTTCCTAAACTAATTAAATGCTCTTGGCCAGCCAATTGTGTGATTGCAAAAACAGAGCCACTGACACCGGCTCCAACCGCAGTACCAATCAAAACTGGAGCTGCAGCACCACCAATTGCTACTGTAGCAACAGTTATGGCAGCCACAATAAGTGTAGCATCACCTAAAACGCAAAGGCCTCTCAACCATTCTGGCATATGACCGGATTCATCCCCATCACAGGATTATTATTACAATATATAAATAGATTGATACCTGATGGAGTATCTATGTTTAAACAATTAGGACTATCTGGGGTTAACCATCTTCTCCATTTTGGATTATAAAATCTATTATGACAATAATACATTTCTATATCATTATCATTGTCATAATAAACATTTAACTACATTGTTGCACTTTACTGTCTTTTTTTCACTTATGGACATAACAGTATCCACTATATTATTACATATATTAATTCAAAAAATTCTAAATTGATAAATAATAATCTGGCACTTCCATTTTATGATATTCATCTTTTGTGTTTTTTCTTCTACTTATTCTACCTGTTAGAAAAAGAAGTTTGATATCACATAAAATTGTTCGCCTCTCCTTACCATTTTTTATCAAATATAATCCCTTCTTTTTGCCATTTTTCATCATAAATAAAATCGATAAGTTCTTGGCCGGAAAGAATTTTTTACTAAGGTTTTTGAATGATTTTAGCTTATGATAATTATAATAGTACAAATGATAATACATTAAGACTATATCTCGTATATAATGTTTTTTTAAAATCCAACCACTCATATCAATCCTAATAGTTTTATTATAAAAAAGATATCAAATTCAGAACGAGTTATTTGATTGCATATTACATCATTAGTATAGGTGCATAAATTAACTTTTCTTGTTAATTTTTCTTTTGGAGAACATATAAACATAAATGCAAAAACTAAATAATACGGCCATAAAAATATAAAAACTAGCATAATAACAGCAAGAAAAGAAAAAGCACACAAAAAATGAAAGTTTCATAGAATATTTAAAATATTTTTATAAATGTAATCCTTGGGAGCATATATTTATTATTAATGTGTATACAACCCAAATGCTAATTGATATGCCACCGACAATTGCCATACAATAATCATTAATAAATTCAGCGATTGTATAATTAATCAATAACGAAACTAATCCTACAAATACTATAATAAGTTGAATTAAATATGCCAAAACTCTTGGATACAATAAATATCTATATCCAACCTCAACACCATTTTTAATAACACTTCCATCTTTAAAAGGAACCAATTTTTTTAAAATCGAATTTTCTTTCAATCTCATTTTTTTTAAAGCGTTATCAGAAAAATGAGCATCAAAATTATTTCCATTTAAATCTACCAAATAATTCAATAATGGAAAAACAAGACCTACTAAATACAATAACAAATACCAATTCATCTAAATAAGCCCCCATATTTTATATCCATAAGTTAATCCACTTTGTGTTACATTTGCAAAAGGTGTAAAAATTGCTATTTTTAAAGCTGACTCTAAGAACAATTTTCGCATTGTCCCCGGGACAGCTGCTTGGACAGCGTTGAAGGCAGTTTTGCCATACAAATTGAGAGTTGCTTGAAGCCCTTTTGCAGAAATTGTTCCAGCAACTTTACGATTTGCAGCATTGGTAATTGCACCAACTGCTCGCATTCCATCATCGCTTAATCCAATCATATTTCTTCCTATATTTGCTGAGTTAGAAGCTCCCGCTCCACTAATCGCCCCACCCAAAGCACCTATACCAATGGCAGTTAAAGACCCTAATAATGTTAAACTCTCTCCTTGAATACCTGCTCCTACAGCATATTGAGTCCAGCCCATAGCAGCGCCAGCAGCAACTGAACCAGCAAAACCTATACCGGTCATTGCAAGCATAGTTGCTCCAACGGCAAATGCTCCATCGACACCAGCTTGAAGAAAATCTCTCCAGTCTAGTTGCCAACCATTTGTTGCAGCATTCATGAAAAGGCTTGATCCAAACCCTAAAGCAAACGTTCCTCCTAAAATCAAAGCTAAAATAACACTATGTCCCGTCGGATCCATCCACATAACTGGATTATTATTACAATATATAAATAGATTCATACCTGATGGAGTATCTATGTTTAAATAATTAGGACTATCTGGGGTTAACCATCTTCTCCATTTTGGATTATAAAATCTATTATGACAATAATACATTTCTATATCATTATCATAATAATAT
>NZ_JAXFPY010000064.1:0-32670 GCF_034179385.1 Anaeroplasma sp. | reverse complement strand
TGTTCAAATTAATAATACCAGCTTGAATATAATAGATAATCATACAGGAAGTAGTAAAAAGGTACTCATCAATGATTTGAAGCAAAATGATACAATTTCTAAGCTATCCGATGGAGGATTATTCATTAGTGATTATCTTATATATGGTAGTTATATTTACATAGTAATATATCTTAATGAATCTCGTTCCATAGTAGCTCATTATGATTTCGATCTAAATGAGATTACCGTTGTAGGTAAGGCATTAAATGGGTTTTGGGATTATACATTTAGAGCGTTTTATCTAGAAAATGAGGTGTGCTTGCCTTTAGAAGCATTAATTGAAAAATAGAAATAAGATAAAAGTATTGAAACGCTAAGAGAATAACAAACAATAAATAAGGATGAATGATTAAAATCCGTTAAATCAGGAGAAAATGTCATTCATCCTTTTTTGAAAAGTGGTATAAAGACATTACAAATTTGCAAAAAACAATTGAATTTCACAATCCATTTTGCTCTAAACGAAAATACTTGTTTTTCGCATGGTGAGCAGGTATTTGAAATGATATATACAAATTTTTTTAGGATGGTTATATTCATAAAATTTAAAAAGATTCAAACGAGTGTTCTTTGAAGAAAATATGATGAACAACTTGAATTCATATCATAAATTTCGCTTTAATTAAAAGAATTTCTGAAAATAATCGAAATTCTTTCGGAAATGTTTGAACACTTTTGAAAGTTGGTTAAGTTCAAATGTTTTACTTGTAATGATTTATAAAAAGACTTAAACTAAAAATGAATATAATTCATTTGGAGGAAAACTATGGAACAAAAAAGATGTGCTGGTGTTTTATTACACATAACTTCACTACCATCAAAGTATGGTGTAGGTACTTTAGGAAAGGAAGCTTTTGATTTTATCGATTTTTTAAAGAAATCAAATGTTTCGATTTGGCAGGTATTGCCTCTTGTTCCTACGAATTATGGTGATTCACCATATCAGTCTGTATCATCTACAGCATTGAATTATTATTTGATTGATTTTGATATTTTAAGACAAAAGAAGCTTCTTAAGAAGGAAGATTATGAGAATGTGTTCTTTGGAGATGATCCTTTAAGAGTAAATTATGCAGCATTATTCGAAAATAAAACTCTAGTTTTAAGAAAAGCTTTCCATAATTTCAATAAGGGAAATCGAAATTTTAAGAAGTTTGTTAAGGATGCTGAATATAATGATTTTGCTGTATTCATGACCATTAAGGCTATGCATGAATATAAATCCTGGGATTTATGGGATGAAAAATATAAGAATTATTCAGAGGAATTAGAAAAAGAAGTTATCGAAAAATATAAGGATGATTATTTATTCTGGGTATGGACTCAATTCGAATTTGTAAATGAGTGGAAGAAGCTTAAGGATTATGCCAAAGAGGCTGGAATTAAAATCATGGGTGATATGCCTATTTATGTAGCTTATGACTCTGTTGAGGTTTGGAAGCACCCTGAATTATTCGATTTAAATCCAGATAAGACAAAGCATTTAGTTGCAGGATGTCCACCAGATATATTCAGTGAGGATGGACAGCTATGGGGTAACCCATGCTATAACTGGGCATACCAAAAGTCTAGAGGATATAAGTGGTGGACTTATAGAATTAATGCAAACTTCAAGTTTGTTGATATGCTTCGTATTGACCACTTTAGAGGCTTTGACCGTTATTATGCAATTCCTGCAGAGAATACGAATGCGAAAATTGGTGAATGGCTTGATGGTCCTAAGAGTGATCTATTCAAGGATAAGCTTGATTTAAATATTGTCGCTGAGGACTTAGGTGTTATCGATGATGGTGTAAGAAAGCTTATGGCAGATACACAATATCCTGGTATGAAGATTTTGGAATTTGCATTCGATGGTTCTTTAGAAAATGATCACTTACCAAGCAATTATAAGAAGAATCTATTATGCTATACAGGTACACATGACAATATGCCACTTTATCAATACATTTTAGATTTAAACGAAAGAGAATTTGAAACATTTAAAGCAGGAGTAAAAAGAGAAGCTGACCTATTAGGCGTAAAAATGCATGGAGAGGATGCAAGGGGTATCGAAGAGACTGTTGTTGAAATGGCCTTCGCATCTATTGCAAATATTGCAATTGTTCCTATGCAGGATTTATTATGCCAGGATGGCTCGACAAGAATGAATTTACCATCTACAGTTTCAACAGATAACTGGAGCTATAGATGCAAGAAATCCTATTTCTCAGATCATCTTAGCGAAGAGCTAAAGGACTACATTAAAAAATATAATCGCTAACGATTTGAATTCGACTCAAATCACTGTTTACCTCTTTTTTCTTTGGGAGGCTCCAACCAAGGAGCCTCCCCTTTCTATCTTTAGGAGAATAACTGAAATGAAATTTGTTATATTTGATTTATATGGCACATTAATGAATATACATACGGATGAAGAAAAGGAATCCTTTTGGATACATTTAGCGAATGCATTCAAAAAATATAAGAAATATGATCCTTCCATACTTAAAGAAGAATATTTAAATTTATGTATGGAGCTACAAAAGGAAAAGGAAGAAATTGAAATATTAGATGTATTCCATATTCTATATCCTATGATAGATCCAGTAAAGGTATCTGAAACCTTTAGAAGGCTTTCTACAGATTTTATACATCCTTATTTTGGGGTAAAAAGATTACTAAAGAAATTAAGAAAGGAAGGATATAAAATCTATTTATTATCCAATGCACAAGCATCCTTTACCAATTGGGAATTAAATAAATTCCATATGATTCCTTATTTTGATGGGATCTTTTTATCGAGTGATTTAGGAATAAAAAAGCCGAATCCTTTGTATTATAAAAAGCTAATAGAAAAATATTCTATAGATGTATCTAATGCCATAATGATAGGTAATGATTACAATAATGATATATTACCTGCAAAGGAATTAGGGTTAAAAACCATTTATATAGAATCGAATCAGTCTTATTTTATAGATACAAAGGATAAAATAGTGAACTTTTCATACAAAAAGGTATTGAATCGTATTCATGAGTTATTGTAAAAGAATCTTTAAGAAGGTGATTTGATGAAGGAGAATGTATTTCGTAAAATAGTATTCTTATTTATTCCTATATTTTTAGAATTACTATTAGTAAATTTATTATCTAGTGTAGATACATTAATGCTTACTAGATACAATGAATTATGTGTGGATGCTGTAGGTGCATCAAATTCCACCCAAGCCTCTCTTACAACCCTACTGATTATTTCATCGAATGGTGTGTCTATTGTTGTAGGACAGTTTTTAGGTGCCGGAAAGAATAAGGATTCAAAGCTAATTCTTGCCCAAGGAGTATTCTTTAATTTTTGCTTAGGACTTTTACTTATGGTCATTTTCTTCTTTGGAAATGGCGCCTTACTTAAAATGGCCAATACAAAGGATGAATTCTTTGAATATGCCAAAACCTATATGAGAATTTGTTCTGTTGCTTTACCATTTCAAGCGGTAACTCAGGTCATTAATGCAAACTTTAGAGCTTATGGTAAGCCATTTTATATGACAATTGTATCGATTGTATCAAATTTAATTAATGTTTTACTAAATTGGCTATTGATTTTTGGTGTAGGTATCTTCCCAGAGCTTGGTATTGCAGGTGCGGCTATCGCAACCGCTCTAAGCATGATGTTTAAAACATTATGTGGTATCATATTAAATCATTTCATTTTAAAATGTCCTTTAATACCAAGAAAAATAGATCATCGTATTTTAGGTGCCATCATTAAAATTGGTGGACCATCTGCACTAGAAACAGTTACCTATTCCCTTTGTGCATTCTCTCTTACGGCAGCCCTTCATACACTACCTGTAGAAGAGGTAACCTCTAGGGTTTATATCAATTTAGTGTTAGGATATATTTATATGTTCTCAAGCGCTCTTGCCGCATCAAATTCTATAATGGTTGCAAGATATGTTGGATCTCACCAATACCAAGAAGCGAAAACTTTAACCCTAAAGGTTACTTTAATTGGCTTATCCATTATACTATTTTTAGTATCTATGATTAATATCTTTGAAGAGCCATTATTTACTTTAATTGCGAATGGAGATGCCTATAATCCAATTATTAAGAGTGTTTTACCTATGGTATTTATACTTGAGATAGGTAGATGTATAAATTTAATTATCATCAGTGCCCAAAAGAGTAGTGGTGATGTATTATTCCCATTGATTTTAGCTATTGTTTCTATGGTTGTTGTCATGGCTGGTGGTGCTTGGATATTTGCGGTAGTATGTAAACTTAATTTGTCTGGAATTATTCTAGCTCAAGGCTTAGATGAACTCGTAAGGGGTATTATTTCATTGATTCGTTGGTTTAGTGGAAGATGGATGAATAAATCCCTAATTAAGGAAGATAAGGAAGAGCCTTTGGAAGAAAAAACTACAGGAGAAGGAGTTTTAGAAATCTATGGAAAAAGAAAAAAGCTGTGGTGCAGTTTTATACAAAATAGTAGATGGTATAAGATATTATTTAATCGAAAAGATGCAGATCGGTCATTACTCTTTGGTTAAGGGACATGTAGAGGGGAATGAAACAGAAGTAGAAACTGCATTAAGAGAAATAAAAGAAGAAACTCATTTAGATGCGATAATCGATACAGGATTTCGCCATAAGATTACCTATTCTCCTAAGCCTAATGTCATTAAGGATGTCATCTTCTTTGTTGGAAGAATAACAACAGAGGATGTTAAAGCAGAGGAAGAAGAGGTTAAAGAAATTTACTTCTTAAAATTTAAGGAAGCATTAGATATCCTAACCTATCCATCCGATAAGGAAATTCTAAAGCTTGCTGAAAATTACTTAAAAAAATAAAGGAATGCAGCACATTCCTTTATTTTTTGAATTTCTTTGTGATTTCCTCAACTAAGCATTTTGGTACATATTTTTCAATGCTAACACCAAAGGCAACAAGCTCCTTAATTGCACTAGATGAAATAATTTGATTCTTGGCCTCTGGCATTAACAATATCGTTTCAACATCGGGATAAATATCCTTATTGTATTGGAATAAGGAGAATTCTGCTTCAAAATCAGAATAATTTCTCATTCCACGAAGGATGACATTAATGTTATTTTCCTTACAATAGGATACAACTAAACCAGAATAAGAGGTAATGACGATATTTGGAATTCCCTCTGTTACCTTCTTTAGCATAGAAATTCTTTCTTCGACACTAAAGGAGGATTCTTTCTTAATATTATACGAAACTACAATATGTAATTCATCAAAGAGCTTTGAAGCTCTTTTTATTATATCTAAATGTCCATTAGAAATAGGATCAAAGGATCCAGGATATATGGCTTTTCTCATATTACACCTCACAAAATAATTATATATCATGGTATAGCGTTTGTCATTAAATTTTCTTTTGGTATGAAATTGTTTTTGAATTGCTTATTAAAACTCATTCTATTTTATGATATAATGATTTTATATTGGCGGTGAGATTATGATAGTTATAGCAACAAATAATAAAAATAAGGTTTATGAATTTAAAAGCTTATTTGGAAGTGAACATATCGAATTTAAAACCTTAAATGAAATAGGTTATAATAAGGAAATCATAGAGGATGGAAAAACATTCAAGGAAAATGCAATTATTAAAGCAAGACAGGTTTCATTAGATTTAGGGGTCATTGCAATTTCAGATGATTCAGGCCTTATGGTAGATGCCCTAGGCGGAGCCCCTGGCATTTATTCAGCCAGATATGCAGGAACCCATAATGATTTCGATAATAATAAATTATTAATTCATAATTTAAAAGGCATTGAAAATAGATGCGCAAGATACGTATGTGCCATATGTATCTATTACCCAGATGGAAAATATTTCGTTACAGAAGGTACTGTTGAGGGTAAAATTATCGATACACCAAAGGGTGAAAATGGCTTTGGGTACGATCCATATTTTTACATTGAGGAATTCGGCAAAACATTTGCAGAGGTACCATTAGAATTAAAAAATACAATTTCCCATCGTGCAAGGGCAATAAGGAAAATGAAGGAGCTAATCAATGAGGATTTTACTTATAAGCGATAGTCATAATAAATTAGTTGATGAGGATTTTAGTCAATTTGATTGTGTTATTCATTGTGGGGATTATGGTAAATCCTTATCTGTATTAGAAGAAAATAAGGTGCATTATGTCATAGGAAACTGTGATGATTATGGTCCAAAGGAATTATTGCTTGATTTATTTGGAAGAAAGGTATTCATTACCCATGGCCATTATTATGATGTAAAGGAAGGCTATGATAGAGTTATGTATAGGGCCTTAGAGCTTGGGGCATCCGTATGCCTTTTTGGGCATACGCATATTCCTATTTGGAAGCCAAGTCTTGATTTACTTACAATGAATCCAGGTGCATATATGGATGATTTTAAAATCATCATAGAGGATGATTATATCTATTATTATTTTATGGAAAAGAATTATAAAAAATTTGAATTTAAGTGGTGATTATTTTGTTGTCTTTGGATGAAATCTTACAATTAGATAAAGTTACGTCTTCGGTGAAAAAGATAGATCTTTTTGTAAGCCAAAAGACGAAATTTTCAAATGAATATATGCAAGCTATTGCATATAAGGGCTTAGTTTTACATGAGCTTGGTAAAAACAATGAGGCTTTAAAGCTTTTATATGAATATGTACCAGATTTAAATAAAATGGATAGAGAGGGTGCTATAGCACTTACCTCCTCCATTATTGAAATCACCTTAGATGTAGGGGCTTTTGATCAGGCAATTAAATATATTCGTATTAAGAAGGAGCTTTTGCCTATTTCACGTACAAACGAATATATAAAGGATGCCCTAAGACTTTATTTAGCTAAGGGAGATTATGAAAATGCTAAGCATGCCTTAACTGAGTATTTAGATGATGATATTACACATGAAGAAGAAATCTATGCGCTTGAAAAATTAGCAAATATTTATTATATGGAAAAGGATTTCGATAAGTATCTAGAAACGATTCCAAAGCTTGAAAGCTATTATACGACAACTCTTGATTTACAACATCAGGAGGAGATTTCTAAAAACAAAATAGAAATTGCTTATATAAGAAAGAATTATATAAGAGTCATCCAGGATGGAGATTCCTTCTTTAAGGAATTTGATGCCTCTATAGATAAAAAATTATTAATTGCATCCTATATGATAAGATGCTATATAGAGGTAGACAATTATAAAAAAGCATCCATTGTAGAAAGTAATTACGAGGAATTGATTACGGAAGAATTTCCTAAAGAATCCTTAGAATTTTCAAAAGCTGCCTTAGATTTATATATTCATACGAATACAGCGTCTAGTGTCCTTCATTATAGAAGAAAAATAGAAGAGCTTGAGGCTATATTAAATCCAAAGGAAGAGACGAAAAAGCAGCCCAAAAAGACAAAGAAAAAGGAAGAAATTGTAATACCTACTCTAGAGGATAAGAATGAGGAAGTATATACAAAAAAGACTATTGTAGAGGATTTAAATTATAGCCCACTAGGCATTTTAAACCCTAAGGTAGAAGAAGTACCAATCCAAAGCCAAAAGGTTATTGAGGATATAAAATCCATTAAGAATGTTACGATTTCAGAAAATTATGAAAAGCTATCCTTAATCTTTGATTCTTTAATTAATATGGATCATAATATCAAATTTAGGGAAGAATTCAGAAGAGCCTCTATAGAAATATCTAAGCAATATTTTATTGATGAAATCTATATCTTATATTTTGATTATAAATATTTAGGATACCATTATAAGGTTGAAAGAGTATATGATAAGGAGCCTAAAATAGAGCAATTAGAGGGTACACTAGGATACCAGGCTATGCAAATGGGTACTGAGGTATTCTTAGATCAAAGTGATCAAACCTATTCTAAAAATATTGTAACGGGTAAAACCTATCTAGAGGATACCTATGGTATTGCAATGCCTATTTTTGAAAATAATAGAGAAATAGGCTCGATTACCTATATTTCAAAGACTCCATTTTTAGCCAATGAATTATGCTATGAATCTTTAAGGCTTATCACTAAGCTTATAAATGCTCGATTAATCGAATATCTAGAAAAGGAAAAGAATATTCTTAAAAATAAAAAAATGATTTTCCTAACGGAAAATATGTCCTCAGGTATCATAGAGAATTTAGACGGTTATTATCATTTTTCAAAGAAGGCTCAAGATATTTTAGGTGTATTTGAAACCTTAAATGATAAGGATTATTATATGCATATGGATGCAAAGGATATAGCCAAATACAAGGAAATATTAAATGAATTATATGCACTTCAAACGATGGATTTATCCTTAGAATATACCTTTAAAAGAGAGAATAGAGAAATTCGTATACATGAAAGATTCTATCCATTATTCCATAATGGAATGATCACGATATATTCTTTAATTGATGATATTACAGAAGAAGATAAGGAAAAGAAGGATTTAGTTGCGTTAGCCTATCAAAATCCAATATCTCATATGCAAACAGAGGTAAAGCTTACAACCGATTTAGTTAAGGAATATCCAAATAAGAAATTATCCTTAGCTATTATCGATTGCCAGGATTCCATGTTCTATAAAGATATTTATGGCCTAAATTTCTATAATCAATTAATTTACGCTATAGGCGTAAAATTAAAGGATGCATTTCAAAATCATTTTAATATCTCTATCTACCATTTATTTGCAACCACCTACGCTATATTAATTCCTAAAATTAATGATAAAAGAGTAGTGGATTCCATATTAATGGAAGGCTTAAATAAATGTAATATGGAAATGAAGCAATTAAATTATAGAGTAAATATCTATTTTAATTGTGGCGTATTCCGTTTAGGAAAGAATATGAATTTAAGTGATGTATCCGAAATGATATCGAATGCATCCGATGCCCTAATCGATGCAGCGAATATGGAGGAATCTGGAAACCATATTGCACACTATGATTCTAAGATGGCTAAGGCTAGGTTCTATCTAAATCATATGGTTACTGCCATAAGTGAGGCATTAGATCAGGGTAGCTTATCCATGATGTATAAGCAAATTGTAAATTTGAGTGGGAATAAGATATTAGGCTTCTATTTAGAGATTAGTATGGATACACTAGAAATCTCAAATGAGGAGATGTATAGGGTAATAAGAAGAAAGAATTTAGTTCCTCAAATTGAAAAATATATGCTTAGAATGGCATATTCTGAGCTTAGATTATTCAATAATGAAACTAAGGCATACCCTAGATTATTTATTCCTGTTTCAAAGGAAACCTTAGAGGAAAGGTATATAGAGGCAATTCAAACACATGAAAAATTCTATAAGATTAATCCAAAATATATTGTGTTTGTCGCAGATTCTATTTATAATACTCCACTAGCTCAATTGAAAAATACAAATTATACTCTAGCAAGCAAAGATATCTTTGATGTATATAGAGGCCTATGTGATTATTTCATTTATGATTATCATGGGGTGAATTTAGAAACTGTACCAGAAATCCTAGATTTATGTAAGAAGCATAATGTTATGGTTATATTATCCAATATGAACGAAAAGGAAGATATTGATATTGCAAGGGAAAATGGTTATCAATACATTTTTGGTGATTTTTATAATAAGAGATTCCGTATGAAGGACTTATTAAAAGGATTAAAAAAAGATAAATCATAAAGAAGGCTTTAAAAAGCCTTTTATGGTAAAATATTAAAAATTTTTTGGAGAAGAGATTATGAGGAATTTATCAAATGTAAAGAGAATTATGATAAAAATAGGTTCATCCTCACTAGTTCGTGACGATTATTCTTTAAATGAGCCAGTATTCGTTAAGATTATGCAGCAATTCCAAAAATTAAAGGAAAATGGAATGGATGTAGCACTGGTTACAAGTGGCGCTATTGCAGTTGGTATGCATGAGCTTGGGCTTTCAAAAAAGCCTCGTGATATGGCACTTAAGCAGGCTTGTGCGGCAGTAGGTCAAGCAAAGCTTATGGAAGCCTATAATAAGGTTGCAGAAATCTATAATTTAAAGCTTGGACAAATCCTCCTCAATCATGATGATTTTCAAGTCAGGAAAAGAATGCTATATTTATCGAATACATTAGATGCAATGTTTAAGAATAATATTATCCCTATCATCAATGAAAATGATGCACTTGCGGTAGAAGAAATTAAGGTTGGAGATAATGATACACTTGCAGGATTAATATCTCCTATGATGGATTGTGATTTATTGATTTTATTTTCAGATATTAATGGCTTATATACAAAGAATCCAAAAATATATTCGGATGCAGAAATGATTAAAGAGGTCGATAAAATCGATTCTACAATTTTATCTATGGTATCTGGTGCAACCTCAAATGTGGGTACAGGTGGTATGGAAACTAAAATTGATGCCGCATTAATTGCCACTATGGCTGGGGTAAATATGATTATTTGTAATTCTTTTGAGATAGATAGGCTTTATGATATTGTAAAGGGAGAAGAAATTGGTACCCTATTTAAAGCAAAATATCATGAGATATCCTCAAGAGAGCATTGGATGATTTTTAAAGCAAATAGCCAAGGTGCAATTTTAGTAGATAAGGGTGTAGAAAAGGCTCTTTCTGAAAGAAAGGTATCGATTTTACCTAAGGGAATTCTTAATGTTAAGGGTGAATTCTTATCTGGTGCTATATTAGATATTCTATCTATGGATGGAGTAGTTCTTGCTAAAGGTATTTCAAATTATTCTTCAAAGGAAATTGAATCCATTTTGGGATTAAGCTCTAAGGAAGCCGAAGGCTTAATAGGCTTTAAGCCTAAAAAGGGAGTTATCTATGCAGATGATATGGTAATTCTTAAGGAGGGGTATTATGGAAGATTCGTTAAATAATATTTTAGCATCTACAAAGGAAGCGCAAAAAGCATTATTAAAGCTTACAAATGAAGAAAGAAATCTAATGCTAAAAAATATATATGAGGCTATCGATAAAAATAGAGAATATATACTAAAGGAAAATGAAAAGGATATTAAGCTTGCAAAGGATGCCTTAATTAAGGATTCTATGATTGAAAGATTAACCTTAAATGACAAAAGAATAGATGAATTAATTTTGGGTATTAAAAATATTATGTCCTTAGAGGATTATATTGGTGAGGTTATTGATGAAATCGAAAGAGATAATGGCTTAAAAATTAAAAAGGTTCGCGTACCCTTTGGAGTTATTGCAGTAATCTTTGAGTCAAGACCTAATGTTTGTGTCGATATTGCATCACTATGTATTAAAACAGCAAATGCCTGTGTGCTTAAGGGCGGTAAGGAGGCTATTCATACCAATAAGGCATTATGTAAGGTCATGCAGGATGCCATTAAGAATATTGTAGATGAGAATTCGATTACATTAATTGAGGCAACCGATAGAAGTGTAACGAATGAGCTTATTACAAAAAAGGAATATATCGATTTATTAATTCCTAGAGGCTCAAAGGGCTTAATTCAATATGTTGTATCGAATGCAAAGGTTCCATATATTGAAACAGGTGCAGGAAATTGTCATTTATATGTTCATGAGGACGCTAACTTAGATATGGCACTTAATGTCATTGTAAATGCGAAATATCAACGCCCTAGCGTATGTAACGCAATCGAAAATATTTTAGTGGATGAAAAAATAAAGATGCAATTTTTACCTATGCTTAAAGAAAAATTCGATGAGCTTAAAATAGAAATAAGAGGAGATTTAAAATCTCAAGAAATAATTTCCTGCGAGTGTGCGAAAGAGGAGGATTATTATACAGAATATAACGATTATATTGTTGCCTTAAAAGTTGTTCAAAACGTAGATGAGGCTATAAAGCATATCAACTTACATTCGACAAAGCATAGTGAGGCAATTATTACAGAAAATAAGGATGCATACATTCGCTTTATGAATGAAATTGATTCTGCATGTGTATACCATAACGCATCAACGAGATTTACGGATGGTGGATGCTTCGGGTTTGGCGCTGAAATTGGTATTTCCACTGCGAAGCTTCACGCAAGAGGCCCTATGGGCTTAAAGGAAATTACAACCTACAAATATTTAATTTATGGAAATGGACAGGTAAGAAAATAATGTATCAGCTTGCAATTTTAGGTGTTGGTAAGATGGGGTCAGCCATCTTAAATGGAATTATGAAATCATGCTTATATAAGAAGGAGGATATATTATTATATGTTCATTCTGATGAAAAATTGGATTATTATAGTAAAAATGGGTATCAGGTAACAAATAATGTAGAAAGAGTATTTGAGGATTCAAAAATTATATTACTTGCAATTAAGCCTCAAATGTTTTCGCAAGTATTAGAATCATCCAAAAAGTATGATTATACTGCAAGATGTGTAATCTCTATTGCGGCAGGATTATCTATTACATATATTGAAGGTTATTTTCAAAATGCCTTTGTTGTTCGCGCAATGCCAAATACACCAGCCCAAATTGGTCGTGGTGTAACAACCGTTTGTTCGAACGATTCATCCAATATATATTTCCATTCTGCAATGAATATTTTTAATTCCATTGGAGTTGCCTATGAAATAGAAGAGGATAAAATGGATGATTCCTTAGCCTTAAATGGTTCTATGCCTGCATATTTATATGTATTTGCGAAAGCATTTATTGAGGATGCTAAAGAAAATGGTATCGATTTTGAGACTGCTAAAAAATTAGCAGTAGAATCCATTAAATCTTCCTGTGATATGATTTTAGAATCTGAGGATTCTATAGATACATTAATTACAAATGTATGCTCTAAGGGTGGAACTACTCTAGCAGGGCTTGATGAATTAAAGAAGAACAATTTTGAAGAGACAATAAAAAAATGCGCAAGAGCTTGCGCAAATAGGTCTAAAGAGCTTTCGAAATAAAAATAAATGGAAATTCAAATACGAATTTCCATTTTTCTTTTTATTTTGAAACAGAAGATGCTTCTATCTCCTCTTCCTTTTCATCCTTTTTATCTTTCTTTTCTTTTCTCTTTTCCATAGCCTCTTTAGCCTTCTCTGCAATTTCATATGCACGAATTAAATATAGGATACGCTTAGAGATTTGAATATAGGTATTTGCAGTCATCGCAAAATCCATCGCAAGCTCTGTTAATGCTTGTGTATCATTTTCTTCGATAGCATTTAAATGCTTGAATGCTTCTAAAACAGATACTTCAATCTTTTCATTATTTAATCGATTGAATTTATTGAATATTTCAGCCTTAGCTACGGAATCCTTATATTCAGAATCAATAATTTGCTTTACCTCAGCAATGGATAATACCTGCTTTAGGGTACAAATTTCTTCAATTAGAGCCAAATGCTCCTTATTATACTTTTTCGCAATAGGAGAAGGTAAAACCTCACCCTTTACGTAATTGTTAATCATAGATGGGGTAATTTGCTTATCCATAGTAGAGGTTTGGAAAATATATAATTGCTTATCTAGAAATTGAATAACCTGATCCATATATAAATCTAAATCGGGTAATGCTTCATAGTCCTTAAAGCTAAAATTATTTAGTTCGTTCATCCAATTTTCTAATGCTTTCTTTATGCTGTCCATATATAACACCTCGATTGATTATTCTAATTTTATCACGCTATTGTTAAAATTACAATAAAAATAAATCAAAAATAGTTGACAAGTTTTTAAAATTGGTTTAATATAGTATCGAAAACTAGATGAAATAGTTTTGCAATAAGGAGCGTGTCGCTATGGAAAAAAGAATTCTTGTGGCTGGTTGTAGCCATTATTTAAGAGAATATATAACAAACGGATTATATTATATATCCAATGAATATTATTTAAGAATGCTATATAAGAAGTATGAGGTTTATAATCTTTCTAAGAAGAATCTATCCTCTAGCGAAGCATTACTCCTTATTAAGGCATTCCTTAAGGTAGAACGCTTTAATGCATGTGTAATTTCCTTAGGTGAGGGAGATTATGCATTAAATAAAACGAAAGAGGAATTTAAAAGAAATTTAATGGAAATTGTATCTATTTGCAAATTTTATGGCGTAAAGATTATCTTACAGGATCCACTAGATGCAAAAGCACTAAAGACATATAGTGAGGTATTAGAAGAGGTAAGAGGATATTTTCATCTAGATATTATGAATTATCAAAATGTCCTTCTACAAGAATAAAAAAGAAGTCCTTTTTTGGACTTCGTTTTTAATAATGTCTTAATTGGGTTAATAAACCTAATGCAATTTGTATTGGAATACCAATTAAGAATAGCATCCAATAATTAAATTGATAATTACTCGAAACTAATATTTGTAAATATAGGCTAGCTAAAAGGGTCCATACGAATATAGAGCCTATATAGATGAACCATTTTCTTCTTCCCCATTTCATATTGAAAAACCAAAGAAGAATACAGTTTGCTGGTAAGGCCCATACAAAAATAGTCCAGTAGTTAAAATTATGGTACAAATTCTGATATACGTACACAATGATTACGCCCATCCAAATAATAGATGAAAAAAGAAGAGTAATGATAATTCGATTTCTGAATTCCGATTCAGGAATGACATATTCCTTTTTCTCATCATAAGATCCATCATGGGTCAAGTAATCTAGGGTTACACCATATATGTTACATATCTGATATAAGACTTCAATATCTGGTAATGATTCTCCTTTCTCCCACTTTGATACGGCTTTATCAGAGTATTGAACCATATTGGCTATGTCCTGTTGTGTATATTTTCTAGATTTTCTTAGCTCTACTAAATTTTGAGCTATAAGCTGTTTTAAATCACTCATAATTATATTATACCCCATTTTTCCCGCAAAAAATAGGGGTATAATTCAAATTCTACTGTGAGTAGAGTCCTATTTTTTGGGTAGAATTCTAGTTGAATTCACTGTAGCTTTGTAAATTATTGACAGTAGAGCTCTATTGTTTTATTATTCAGTCGGTAAAAGAACCAAGGAGGTATTTTATGAAAACTTCAAAAGGAATCGTACCTATATTCTTCGCATGTGATGATAAATATGTAAAGTTCACAATGGTTACTTTAAAGTCCATTATGGAAAATGCATCCAAAGATTATGAATATAGAGTGTATATTTTAAATACAGATATTAAAGAGGAAACAAAAAAGAAATATGAGAGTGTAAAGAAGGATGGATTTACTGTTGAGTATATAGATGTATCTAGCTATTATGATTCTATTGAATCTGGATTACCTGTTAGAGACTATTACAATAAGACAACCTATTTCCGTTTATTTATTGCAGAAATGTTTGAAGAATATGATAAAGCCATCTATATCGATTCAGATACTATCGTATTAGGAGATATATCTAAATTCTATTCCCATAATATTGAAGATTATTACTGTGGAGCTTGTAATGAGCAGGCAATGCTTCAAACCGAATGCTATGGAAGATATGTAGAAGAGGTATGTGGCGTCAATAGAAATGAATTCTTCAATGCAGGCTTAATGCTCATTAACTGTAAAAGGTTTAGAGAGGATTGTGTATTAGATCAATTCATCAATTTACTTGGAGTATATAGATTTCAAGTTACACAGGATGAGGATTATTTAAATGTAATTTGTAACCATAAGGTTTTATGGATTGATAATTCATGGAATGTTGAAATCTATGGTGAAATTAAATATAAGGATGAAGAAATCAATATGATCCATTATATTATGTGGGGTAAGCCTTGGCATATGAAGAATGGACCTTTAGGTAACTTCTTTTGGAAATATGCTCAAATGACACCAGGCTATGACGAAATTAAAGATATTCAGAAGAATTATTCTGAAGAACAGGTTTTAAGAGATATGGAGCAGGCTAAGAACCTTGAGGCATTAGCCATAAATGAAACAGCAAGAGAGGATTCTTATATAAAGCTTCTTAAGAAGGGTGAAATTGCTGTACATTCGATTGATCGATTAAGAATTATGAAGAAAATTAGAGAATATGAGCTTGAGGGAAGATTTTCTGAGGATGTTGAGCAAGATCCTCCCAGTAGAGAGATTATCCCTGGTGAGGTCGACTATCTAAAGAAGAAGGTTTCATCTAAGCTTAAGACTAAGGCAGCATACTTTATCGCAAGAAGATACTTAAATAAAATTATCCGTAATAAGCAAATGATTATTAAGGATATTGAAGGAATTGAGAATCTAAGAGATTTAGATAGTGGTGCCATTCTTACATGTAATCATTTTAATGCTTTTGATTCCTTCGCAATACAGGTTGCATATGAAGCATGTATCAATAAGAAGGATAGAAAGAAAAAAAGATTCTACCGTGTCATTCGTGAAGGAAATTATACAAGTTTTCCAGGATTCTATGGATTTTTAATGAGGAATTGCTATACACTTCCTTTAGCAACCAATATGAAGGCTATGCAGCAATTTATGAAATCGACAAATGAATTACTTGAAAAGGGTAATTTTGTATTAGTATATCCTGAGCAATCGATGTGGTGGAATTATAAAAAACCAAAGCCACTTCAAAAGGGTGCCTTCCAATTTGCTGTAAAGAATAATGTACCTGTTGTACCATGCTTTATTACTATGGAGGATTCTGATGTAATTGATTCGAATGGATTTAAGGTACAGGAATATACCATTCACATTGGAAAGCCAATTTATGCGAATAAGGAAGAGAATTCTAAAGAGCAAATTCATCATTTGATGCAAGAGAATTATTCCTTATGGAAGGATATTTACGAAAAAACATACAATATTCCTCTGGAATATGCAGCAAGGTAAGCAAAAAAATGCTTACCTTTTTTTCTTTTCATGGAACAAAAAACATCGATAGTTTCGTTATAACATCGATAGTGAAAATTATCTTCTTGAAAAGGTTTTCATAATGGGGTATAATAAGGATAATTATGGAATTATGCACGTTTGTCTTTCGTGCTCCATAAAATAGAAAATCCTAGTTTACTAGGAGTTGCAGTCCCTAACATAATAACGTGTGCCTATGCACAAGTCTGCAAACGCAAACCTTAATTAATAATAAGCGCAATTATTAAGACCTCGGTGCTTCAAAACTTAGTAATCCTGCGTGATATTGCCCATTTTGCAGTACTCAGTTATTCACTAAAAAGACATACTCTCGACCAAAATACTATAGGGTAACTGCCAAGGAAGAGTAACGATTAAAAAAATTTTATAGAAGGAGAAAACCGATGAAAAAGATAGTTTGTGATTTGTGTGGCGAATCCGACTTTGTCAAGCTTTCCGGCATGTTTGAATGCCAGGTATGTGGTGCAAAGTACACTATTGAAGAAGCACGAGGAATGTTCGTGGAAGTACCAGATGAGCCGAACGGTAAAAAAACAACACAAAATGTAGAAGCACCAGCAAACGAATCGTATGAGGATGAAACACCGGTTGCAGTACCTAAAGGACCTACCATTGTGCGTAAGGTCGTTGTAGGAAAACCTGCCGGACAAACTCATGATTCACAGGCTGCGAAACGTATAATTTCGCAAGTCAAAAAGCCGGGTGAGCAAGAAGCTCAAGAAAAAGCCGGTAAACCAGGTCAGTCTGCTCCAGTTAAGAAGGTTGTCGTTATGCGACCAACCCCAACAAAACCTCAAGCAGCAGCACCTAAGAAGGTACAACCAACTCAAAAACAGCCAGATCTTACAAATACTGTAGGAGTAGGCACAGCTCAGATGATTGAGAATTTATTTATACTTTCTCAAAATGCGTTTGATTCTGAAAACTATGTAGATGCAGAAAATTATGCAAATCGTGTCATTGAGCTAGATGCAACCAATTCTGATGCATGGATTATGAAGGGTAACTGCGCAGGTAAGCAGACAACCCCAACCAATTTCCGTTTTAAGGAATGTATTAACTGCTGGAATACAGCACTTCAAAATTCTTCAGAAACAGATTTTGAAGATTATCAATTTACAGTAAGACAGAATGTAATGGATACTATGGTTGCATATGTTTTAAGAGCAAGTGCAGAGTTTAGAAGAAATCCTTCTGATGAGAATTTTGCAAAAGTAAAGGAAACAGTCGATGTTGTTGACCCAATTATTCGTCAAGCAAATCAGACGTTTGGAGTTGACATTGTCGCTTATGAGGATAAGTTAGCATCGAATGTCAGTGCAGTTGTTACCGCTGTATCCAAAAAAGGTATTCAGGATTTCGGTAAGAAAGCTGAAACACAAACAGACGCAGCATACGCTAAGTTTGTTGCAACACAGGATGCATGTATCAATGCATGGGATTATTTGATGGACATTGCTAAAAAGCATGGTACAGTTACTGCCATTCTTTCAAACATCGTTAAGATGCATGAAGCAATTATTCGTAACTGTGGACATAAGGTATCAGGTACTAAGATTAAGGAATCTGTAAAATGCTCTATGTCTGAACAAAATATCAGACTTGAAAAGATCGGTCAGGCTAAGAAGAAGCTTGATGATAAGTTCGTTGATATTCGTAAGCGTGATAGAGTTGACCAAAAGCTTAAGAATGAGGCTTACTGGGAAACTCATCAAGAAGAGAAGCAAAAGCTACTTGAAGAGCGTGATCGCCTAGACCATGAAATCTTCGAGCTTGAGAACTCTAAGCTAAAGATGCAAGAATTAAATGATTTAAAGAAGCTTGAATCTGAAGCTATCCGCCTACAGGTATTAAAGGATAATCCTACATTATCCAACAAAGAGCGCGCACAGCACATGGATGAATTAACTAAGGTACGTAAGCAAATCGTTACAAAGAAGCGTGAGCTTGCATCTCGTTTAAATCCAATTGAGGATAAGATTGAGAAGTACAAGAAGAAGCTTTATAATATCAATAAGGAATTAAACATGAACCGTTAATTCTAAAGAGCCAACATGGGTTTGTTGGCTCTTTTTCATCTGTATTTCAGAAATTTTGTTATGAAAGAATGTAAAAAATATTATTTGACTAGATTAAAGTGTAAAATTATGCTTTAATAAAAGCGTAATAGGAGATGATACAATGAAGAAAAAAGGATTATTGGGAATCTTAGGTATTTTTGCCTTAGGATTACTTGCAAGCTGTGGGGGTGCGAACACAAGTACTACAATGAACACAACAACCAAAACAACGGAATCCTTAGATCCAGAAATTGATGGAATAGTATATAAGGTTTCAGACACACTTGAGGTACAAACATTAGTACAAAATGGCTTTACCTTTGATCAAGCTAAAGGCTTATTATCCTTTAATACTCCAGGTGAATATATTATTAAGGGTGTATTAAATGGTTCAATCGAATGTAGCGCTACTTTGGTAGAAAAGGTTACCTTAGTATTAAATGGAGTAACGATTACATCAAATAAGCCTGCCATATCATGGCTAAGCGAATCCTCAAAGGTTGAGGTAAAGGCAAAAAAGGATACAGAAAATTATTTAATTACGACAGATTCTACCACTTTAGCAAATTCTACAATACAATCAAATAATAATATTGAATTCGGCGGAAAGGGATCATTGTCTATAATCAATAATCAAAAACATGCAGTTTCTGCAAGTGAAATTGTTGTTAAAAATGAAATCGCATTAAACATTACAGCAAATGTAAAAGACGGTCTTCATGCGAAAGCCATTACAATTGAAAATGGTAATATAGATATTACTGCAGTAATGGATGCAATGGAAGCTGAGGTAAATTCAAAAGGGACTAAGGGTACTATATTCATTACTGGTGGTACAATTAAGATTCATGATTCAAAGATTGCCATAAAGGCTGCAACATCCATTTCCTTTGAAAACCCAGTAGATACAGATGTAATTGGAATTCTACTAAAGGTAAATAACATTAGCGATAAGGTATTACAATCCGTATCCATCACAAATAAGTCTACTGCATTAACTTATTACTTAAATGATACATTAACGAATATTTAATTATAGAGGCATCTTTGGATGCCTTTTTCTATACAAAAGTTACATTTTTTGGTAAACTATATAAGAATAAAGGAGTATCTTATGAAAGTTGGAATTATTGGTGCTGGTGCATCTGGTCTTGCACTTGCTTCTATGCTTGAACAATTAAATATAGATTATATGCTATTTAATAAGGGGAAGGTTGGAAGAAAGATTTTAGCCTCAGGTAATGGTAGATGTAATATTAGCCATAATTCCTACAAGGGTAGTGATTATTTTGATAACCCCCTAGCAATTCATATATTAGATCATAATTTTAAGGATGTTTTTGCATTCTTTCATTCTTTAGGAATTTATACAAAGACAGATAATGAGGGTAGAATGTATCCTATTAGCGAATCGAGTCAAAGTGTATTGAATATATTACTAAAAAATATTCATAAAAAAATTATCGATATTGAAATTGATTCTATAAAGAAATCAAACGATAAATATTATTTGAATGGGTGCTATGGCCCATTGGATAAAATTATTCTTGCGACTGGCTCTATTGCATCCTTTAAAAAGCCATATTTGTCCTTAGATTTTTTAAAGGATTTAGATATAAAATTTAATCCCTTTGTACCATCCTTAGTTGGCTTTCAGACAACAAAAAAGATTAAGGCTATCTCTGGAGCTAGAGCGAAATGCCACTGCACTCTACTTCAGAATAAAAATATCATTCACGAAGAGGATGGAGAGGTTATTTTTAAGGATAATGGTATTTCTGGAATAGTTATCATGAATTTATCAGGCTATTATCAGCATTTAAAGAGTAAGGCTGATGCAGTTATAAAAATTGATTTTTCCTATAATAAGGATTACCCGAACTATGAATCTATTATTCAGCCTAAAATATTAAATTATTTACTAGAAAATAATATTGATGTGCATTCCCTATATATTCCAATTCTTGGCGTATACGATTTTGAATTTGCACAGGTTTGCAAGGGAGGAATTGATATTTCTATGGTAAATGATAATTTATCCTTAAAAAAGGATAAGAATGTATTTGCTATGGGTGAGGTATTAGATGTGGATGCGATTTGTGGTGGATATAATTTAATGTTTGCCTTTGCATCAGCAATAGAAGTATTCAAGGAGATTAAAAATGAAATACAAAATAAGTAATTTTAAGGTATCTCCAAAGGATGATAAAAATTTATATAGCTTAATACAAAATAAATATCATTTACATGATTTTAAATATAAAATTCTTCAAAGATCTATTGATGCTAGAAATAAGGATAAGGTTTTCTTGCTTTATAAGCTTATGGTTGAAACAAAGGAAAAGGTTAGTGGAATTGATGTTTCTATATATAAGGATGAATCCATTAAAATGGAATATCCTATTTGGAAATATTCCGATAGACCAATCATTGTTGGCTTTGGCCCATCTGGGATGCTTGCAGCATTATATTTAGCAAGATGTAAGGCAAAACCTATTATATTAGAGCGGGGATCTAAAATAGAGGAAAGAAAGAAAAGGGTTAAGGAATTCTTAGAAAATAAAAAATTATTTCCCAATTCGAATGTTCAATTTGGCGAGGGTGGAGCTGGTACATTTTCCGATGGAAAGCTTACAACGAATTTAAAGGATCCATTAATCCAATTCATTTTAAATGAATTTTATATTCATGGAGCGAAAGAGGATATCTTATATGATGCAAAGCCTCATATCGGTACGGATTATTTAGAAATTATTGTAAAAAATATAAGGCTAGAAATTGAATCCTTAGGTGGAGAATTCTATTTTGATACTAAATTTGATAAAGTGATAGAAGAGAAGAATAATGTCATAGTATATGCTAAAGGAGATAAGGAATACACCTTTAAAACAAGGCATATTCTACTTGGAATAGGGCATTCTGCAAAGGATACCATAAGGTATTTATATAATGAATTAGGCCTATCAATGGAACAAAAAAGCTTTTCAATGGGCGTACGCATTGAGCATAAAAGAGAAAAAATAGATTATGCTCAATATGGGAAATTTGCAAAATATTTACCTGCTGCTTATTATAAGCTTGCATCTCACAATAGTAGTGGTAGGGGAGTATATACCTTTTGTATGTGCCCAGGAGGCTTTGTTTTAGCCTCTCAATCCGATTTAGGCACGATTGTAGTGAACGGAATGAGTAATAATGACCGTTTAGGTGAAAACTCAAATAGTGCCCTCTTAGTTGATGTTAAACCATCCGATTATGATAAAGGTAATGTACTTGATGGTATTGATTATCAGGAAAAATATGAAAAGCTAGCATTTGAATTATCTAAGGATTATAGGGCTCCTGCAAATTTAGTTAAGGAATTCTTAGAAAATGAGGTAGCTCATTCCTTACGTAGTATAAATACTACCTATCCTCATGGATTATTCTTTACAGATTTAAATAAGTGCTTACCAGATTTTGTTATAGATAATATAAAATTTGGTATTCAAGAATTCGATAAGAAATTACATGGATTTAATGACCCAGATGCTATATTAATTGGAATAGAATCAAGATCATCTAGTCCTGTAAGAATAATAAGAGATTTAAATAGAAAATCTTCAAATCCATATATTTATCCTATGGGAGAAGGTGCAGGGTATGCTGGTGGAATTACATCTGCTGCACTTGATGGATTAAAAACTGCAATGAAAATTATAAATGGAGAATCTTTATGAATGATTTAGAATTATATAGAGAATACAAAAAGAAATTAAAGAATTATGAATATGCTTTATTCATCATGAGCTATGATGAGGCTACAGTATGTCCTAAATGGGACAAAGAGAATTCTTTAAATGTTCAAAACTATTTTTATGAAGAAATAATTAAAATTACAAATAGTGATGAATATTATGAATTATTAAAAAGATTACAGAAAAATAAAGAATTATCTTTAGTAGAAGCTATGGCAATTCAAAAGGAATTTGAGGAAATTACCAAGCAAAGAAGAATTCCTGTGGATATAATAACCTTAGGTATGAGAATTCAAAATGAGGCAAGCCTTGCTTGGGAAGAAGCAAGGGTCAGCTTAGATTATTCCATATTTGAAGAAAAATTAGTGAAATTAGTTGATTATGAAAAGAATTGCTATAAATATTTAGATGGTAAATATCATGGCTTTGATATTACATTAACGGAAATGGAAGATGATTTTACAGAAAGTAAATATGATTCTCTATTCAATGAAATTGAAAAAGAAATTTTACCTTTAGTAAAAAAGATTTTAGCAATGCCTAAAAAATATAATATAGAATTAACAAAGGAAAAATTTGATATTGATAAGCAAAGAAAATTAACAAAGAAGATTTGTGATTTAATGGGCTACACCAACGATGTTGGTGTCGTAGGTGAAACGATTCATCCATTTACAAATGGAATAAATTCTTGCGATGTAAGAACGACAACAAGATATGATGAATCCTTATTATTTTCAAATTTATATTCTGTAATGCATGAGGTTGGTCATGCAACCTATGAGCTCCAAAATGATAGTGAATTCTCAGCTACTGCCTTAATGGGTGGTGCATCCTGTGCACTTCATGAATCTCAATCGAGATTCTATGAAAACTATTTAGGAAGAAGTAGAGAATTCATAGAATTCCTATATCCAATATTAAAAGAGATATTTCCTTCTCAAATGGAAAAATATACCCTTGATGATATTTATTATTACTGTAATGATGTATCGAATCAGTTTACAAGAACGGAAGCGGATGAATTAACCTATCCATTCCATATTATCATTCGATATAAAATTGAAAAGGAACTATTCCATAATGAATTAACGGTAGATAGGATTAGTGATCGCTTTAATGAATTATTTATGGAATACTTTGGCGTCAAGCCAAAGAATAAGCTTGAGGGTTGTTACCAGGATGTACACTGGTCTTCTGGCTTTGGGTATTTTCCAACCTATGCCCTAGGTAGTGCGATGGCTAGCCAATTCTTAGTTGCTATGGAAAAGGATTTTAATCCATTTCTAGATATGAAAAATGGTGATTTTAAACGAGTAAATGCTTGGTTAAGAGAACATGTTCATAAATATGGTAAATCGAAAAAGAATCTAGAGGTATTAAAAATAGCTACAGGTGAGGATTTTAATCCAAGGTATTATATTGATTATTTAAAGAATAAATTTAAGAAAATTTATAATATTTAACGCCAAATTTTCTAAGTTTTTCCTTATTTCTAGATATTTACTAAGGGACTATATAGAATACATTAAGCAAAAGCGAAATAAAGAATTTCTTTATATCTCTTATATAAATGAATATTATTTCTTTTAAAATGGTTTCTTATATGCTATAATGGAGACAAGTTTTTGAAGAAAAAAGATATAAGCATATCCTTTTTCTGGGTATGCTTTTTCTTTGGGTTAGGTGTTAATTATGAAAAGAGAATTTTCCTGTGGTGCTATCCTTTTCACCAAAAATAAGGAAGGAATGCGTGAGTACGTATTAATTATGGAGGCAAATGGCTCCTATGGTTTTCCTAAAGGCCATAAGAGAAGTGGAGAGTCTGATATCGAGTGTGCATTAAGAGAAATCAAAGAAGAAACTGGTATACATCCAGAAATTCTACCGAATATGAAAAGAACGATTCACTATTCTATGCCCAATGGTAACTTCAAGGAGGTTACCTATTTTGTAGGCAAATATAATGACCAGGAGCTAATTCCTGAGGATTCTAATATTTTAGCTGCAAAGAAATTTACTCTTGAGGCATGTCTATCCTTAATTAAATATCCACAAGTAAAGGATATTTTAATTGAAACGGATTATATGCTTGATGTTAAGGGGGAATAGTATGAGAATTGATTTACATAATCATACTTTCCATTCGGATGGCATCTTAAGTGAAGAGGAGCTTGTAAAAAGAGCTAAGCTAAACCATGTAGATATCTTTGCCTTAACGGATCATGATAGTGTTTTTGGCGATGATAAAATTGTAGAAATCGGAAAAAAATATGGTATAAAGGTTATCAAGGGCTTAGAGCTTTCTACCTATTATAAGGGAGAAAGTGTACATATTATATGTTTATTTAAGGATAATATTATACCAAAGGCAATGCTTGATTTTTCTATTGAAATCAAAGAAAAAAGAAAGAATCGAGCTATTTTAATGATGCAAAAAATCCATGATATTTATGGACTTAACATTGATTTAGATGGATTATTAAAATCCTCAGAGGTTATCACAAGAGCGAATATGCTAAATAATATCGCTAAGTGTAATCATCTATCAAGAGAAGAGGCTTCCCAATATATAAGCTCAAGCTCTAAGGCTTATATTCCATCTACGAAGTTATCTACCGAAGATGGAATTAAATTTGCGAAGGAGGCAGGCTGTGTGGTTATTTTTGCACACCCATGCTTAATAAATCATCAGGAATATGTAGAGGAAATATTACAGTTTGGCTTTGATGGAATTGAGGTTCGATACCCAAGTGTAAGAAATGATGAGGCTAAATTTATGGCTCTTGCCAAAAAATGGAACCTACTCATTTCTGCAGGCTCGGATTGCCATAGAGGAGATGAGCCTGATGGGGATCATGCAGATATAGGCACATGCACTTTAGACGAAAATGAATTTGAACCTATTGCGAAATTATTAAATTTAAAGATATAGGAGGCACTTATGCTAATAAAACAAGCGGAATTTATTAAATCTAGTGTAGATAGTATATCCTTACCTCCTGAGGATAGATTAGAATTTATGTTTTGTGGCAGATCGAATGTAGGAAAATCCTCCTTCATTAATATGCTATGTAATAATTATAAGCTTGCAAGAACATCATCAAATCCAGGTAAAACGCAAACCCTAAATTTCTTTTTAATCAATAAGGAATTTTATTTTGTCGATGTACCAGGCTATGGATATGCTAGAGTTTCGAAATCCATTAAGGAAACCTTCGGTAAGATGATCGAAGAATATGTTACGACAAGAAAAGCCTTAAAAATGGTATTTTTACTTGTCGATTTTCGCCATAAGCCAACAGAGGATGATTGCTTAATGTATGAATTTTTAAAATACCATAAGCTTCCTGTTACGATTATTGCAACAAAATCAGATAAGATTAAAAATAGTGAAAGAAAAAAGTGTAAGGAAGCTATTATAAATACATTAAAGCTATCCAATGATGATAAATTTATTATCACATCGAGTGAAAAGAAGGAAGGCTTAGGTCTTGTATTAACTCTTTTAGATGAGGTATGTGAAAAATACCCAGAATATCCAATTTTAGGTGATATTGAAGAGGTGTAGACAATTCTTTAGAATTGTCTTTTTCTTTTTAGTCTTTTAAAATTCTATTTTAAGTGGTAAAATATTCTTTGTATTTTTGGAGGATTTTATGGAAATTAATTGTTGTGGTGATTTATCAAATGTATTGCTAAAAAACTATGAAGGGGAATGGGAATTATATTTATTCCGCAGTCAAAATAGAAAATATAAATTCAAAAAAGTGAATATAGAAGAAGGCTATATAAGAGGCTTATTAGTAGAATCTATAGAAAAATATAACGAAAAGCTAATTCAATCCTTAGGCCTTGTAAAATATGGTGAATTTGAAGATGAAAATATGCTAAAGGTTTTACCTTTAGATGATGAGGCTATTTCCCTTATGTATCAGGTATTTATAGATACCTTAGATAATAAGATGCCAAAGGATCAAGTAGAAGAATCTATATTACTCGATAGGGATGCGGATGGATATATCCTAAGAAAGAAATTAGAGGATGGAGGAAACCTTATTTTAGGCTTTAAATCTAAGGTTGTAGGAAAGAAGAAGATTAAAGCATTTAAGGAGACAAGTGAGGGCTATTTTTTAATTGATTCGAATGATTTTATCTCCTTCAAGGATAAGATTGATTTCATTATATATGAGGGTAATTTATATGCCCTAGATTACCGCTTTGAAAAGGTCTTCTGGGTTGGTGATTTTATTAGACTTAAGGTCTTAAATATCTTAGATAATATTGAAAAGACTAACCGAATTGCACCATCGGGAATGTTTGGCTTAAGAAACGTTAAGCAGAAGAGAGCTTTATTAAAATATAATCCAGATAATTTAGAATTAATATGCGAAAAAAACGTTGATATTTTGAACGATTACGGTGATTTTAATTTGGTTGGAAAGCAGCTTCAATTTGAGGATGATTACTCCTCAAAGGTCATGGTAAAGCTACTTTCTGGCAAGTTATTTTTCTTAGATGGAAAGGCGTGGGTTGGCGATAAAAAAGAGCTTTTAAAGCCAATTCTTGAAGAAAAAGTTGAAGATTAGGGAAAAGCCCAACAATTTGTAGGGCTTTTTTCATAATTGAACACCATCTTTTAGATGGTATTCATTGACTATATTGATTTTTTTTGATAAAATTAGAAAATGGAAATTGTTTTGTTGGAGGATTATTATGCAAAAGATAACATTAGAGGAATTAGTTGCATTCCTAAAGGAACAAGGCTTTGTATTCCAGGGCTCAGAGATTTATGGTGGTCTTGCGAATGCATGGGACTATGGTCCACTTGGTGTAGAATTAAAAAATAATATTAAGCAGGCTTGGTGGAATAAATTCGTTAAGCAAAATAAATATAACGTAGGCCTTGATGCTGCCATCTTAATGAACAAGGAAGTATGGGTTGCATCTGGTCATATTGGATCATTTTCTGACCCACTAGTAGATTGTAAAAAATGTCATTCAAGATATAGAGCAGATAAGCTTATTGAGGATTTTACTCATGGAGAGATTACAGGAGATGGTATGTCCAATCAGGAATTGACAAAATTCTTGCTTGATAATCAAATTAAGTGCCCAACCTGTGGTGCACTTGATTATACAGACATTCGTCAGTTTAATTTAATGTTTAAGACACATATGGGTGTAATTGAGGATGCTAAGACTGAGGTTTATTTAAGACCCGAAACAGCACAGGGTATCTTCGTTAACTTTAAAAACATTCAAAGAACAACAAGAAGAAAGCTACCATTTGGTGTAGGACAGATTGGTAAATCCTTCCGTAATGAAATTACACCAGGTAACTTCATTTTTAGAACAAGAGAATTCGAACAGATGGAATTAGAATTCTTCTGTAAGCCAGGAACTGAAATTGATTGGTTCAATTACTGGAGAAGCTTTTGTATGGATTTCTTAAAGATGATTGGTGTCGATGGAGATAAGCTTAGATTTAGAGATCATGAAAAGGAAGAATTATCCTTCTATTCGAATGCGACAACCGATATCGAATTTGATTTCCCATGGGGCTTTGGCGAGCTTTGGGGAATTGCATCTCGTACAAGCTATGATTTAAATGCACACCAGACACATTCTGGAGAGAATTTAGAATATCTTGATCCTGAAACAAATCAGAAATATATTCCATATGTTGTAGAGCCATCCGTTGGTGTTGAGCGTATGCTACTTTCTGTATTATTCAGTGCATATGATGTTGAGGATTTATCTAAGGAAGGTAAGACAGATTCTAGAGTTGTATTAAGATTACATCCACAACTTGCACCATATAAGGTAGCTGTATTACCTTTACGCAAGAATAATCATTCTGAAAAGGCAAATGAGGTATTCGATAGATTATCTCCATATTTTGCATGTACCTATGATGAAACAGCAAACATCGGAAAGCGTTATAGAAGACAGGATGCCATTGGTACACCATTCTGTGTTACCGTAGATGATACAACTCTTGAGCAAGATACAGTAACGGTAAGAGACCGTGACACAATGGAACAGATCACATTAAAGGTGGATGACGTTATTCAATACGTTCTAGGTAAGATTAAATTATAAAAAATATTAGGGAGGTTTTATCTTGCAGAATAATAATTATGATGAAGCAGAGAAAATAATAAATGCTACAGATATTGTTGCTCTTGTTTCTAAGTATGTCAAATTAGAGAAGCAAGGTAAAAACTATAAGGGCCTATGTCCCTTCCATGATGAGAATACCCCATCCTTTGTGGTAAACCCAGATAAAAATATTGCCCATTGCTTTGGCTGTGATGGTGGAGGAAACCCAGCAAAATTTTTAATGCAAATTGAAAATATAGATTTTAATGAGGCAGTAAGAAGGCTTGCGGATTTCAATGGAATGGAATATAAGGGCAAGGGTAATCCAAAGAAAATTGACCCTAACACAAAATATTATAAAATCATGTCTATTGCAAGTGAGTTCTATCAAGCAAATCTAGAAGGCTCAACCCTAGGTTCTTCTGCAAAGAAGTATTTGTATGATCGAGGGCTTACAGATTTAGACATAAAGGAATTTGGAATTGGTTTATCTCCTGAAATTGGAGATAGCTTATATCAGGTATTAAAGGAATCCGACTTTTTAGAGCTTGATATGGCAGATATAAGCCTAGTAGATAAAAATAATAATGGCTACCATGATATATTTGCAGAAAGAATTATGTTTCCTATTTGTGATATGGAGGGTAGAGTAATTGCTTTTTCTGCAAGAATTTTTAATTCAAAGGATAAAAACCAACCAAAATATATAAATTCAAGAGAATCAAAAATATTCCATAAGGGAGAAACCCTATATAATTTCCATTTAGCAAAGCCTTATATGCTAAAGAAGAAAAGGGTCATTCTTCATGAAGGACAAATGGATGTTATCGCAACCTATAGGGCAGGCTTAAAGGAAGCTGTATGTACTATGGGTGTAGGCATCAATGACTTTTTGGTTAAGCGATTAAAAAAATATGTCAATTCCGTCGTTATTTGCTATGATAGCGATAAGGCTGGAATAGAGGCATCTCATAAGGCTATAAATCTATTTAAAAGATATGGCTTTCAAATTCATTTAGTTTTAATAGAAGGGGCTAAGGACCCTGATGAATTTGTAAAAAAATATGGCAAGGAAGCTTATGTAGATTTCTTTGAGAGTCATTTATTAGATTCGAATCAATACCTATTTGAAACAGCAATTAAGGATAAGAATTTAACCGATTCTAATATTTCAAATTCTGTTAAAAATGAGGTATTTGCATTAATTCAGCAAATGGAATCGAATACAGAAAAGGAAGATTATCTAAAAAGATTTTCCAATGTTTTAAATGCATCCATAGATGCAGTTCAAAGGGATTTTGAATCCTATAGAGATAAACATGCAATTCCAAAGCCAATTGAAATGTATCCTGATGCTATAGAGCCAAATATAGATATATATGAATATCCAGAGTATCCTGAATTTATTGAAGAAGGTAAAATTAAAAAGGAGCTTAAATCTCCATGTGATTTAAGATTACTCCAATATGCAAAATCAAGCAAAGACCTAGCACTTGAAATCAATAATAGAATTAGTGATTCTTTAGCCGGCTTTAGTGATGGTGCATTAAATTTATGGATGAAGATGTTAGATGAATTCTATATTAATTATGATACCTTTAGCGAAGCTATATTCATGAATATGCTAAATCAAGAGGATACAAACTTTTATATTGAAGCAGTAGAAACCTTAAAAAAGGATGATATTCGCTTTGATGAAATGGATATGAATTTATGTATTGAAAAGATTAAAGAGCTCTCTTTAAAAAACAATACAAAAAAGATAAAGGAATCGGTGAATCATACAACCGATATTACAGTTCAATCTAGAATGGTTGATCAGATGTTTAAAAATAAGCGCAAATTGAATTCAATAAAAAATAGGAGGAAATAATATGGATTTCGAAACAGCGGTAAAGGAGCTTACAGAACTTGCTAAGAATAATCAAAACATGCTAACTCAGGCAGATTTAGCAAAATACTGCTCTATTGATAGTGCAGATTATGACAAGCTTTATACTACATTAAGTGAAGAATTTGAAATTCAAGAGCCAGATTTAGCTGAAGAAGACTTAGAGGAGGTTTCTGAGCCTAATTTAGCAGATGTGGAAGAAATTGATATTTCAACTTATGACCAGCTTCCTGCAAATTTAAAGGTCGATGACCCCGTACGTATGTACCTAAAGGAAATTGGTAAGATTCCTCTACTTACTATTGAAGAAGAAACAAATCTTGCAAATGATGTCATTTTAGGTAGAAGCGCAAAGGAAGAATTAGAAAAGATTGATGCAGACGATCAAAATACTGTACCAATTGAGGAATATAATAGATTACAGGAAATCTCTGATAAGGCAGATTTAGCTAAGGACAAGCTTGTAAACGCAAATCTAAGACTTGTAGTATCTATTGCGAAAAGGTATTTATCTAGAGGCTTACAATTCCTAGACTTAATCCAAGAGGGTAATATGGGATTAATTAAGGCTGTAGATAAATTTGATCCATCGAAGGGATTTAAATTCTCAACCTATGCAACATGGTGGATTCGTCAGGCAATTACAAGAGCTGTTGCTGATCAAGCAAGAACGATTCGTATTCCAGTACATATGGTTGAAACGATCAACAAGCTTGTACGTGTTCAACGTCAATTAGTGCAGGAATTAAGCCGTGAACCAACTCCAGAGGAGGTTGCAGAGAAGATGGAAATCTCTGTAGAAAAGGTTCAGCAGATTCAGCGTATTGCCCAAGAGCCAATTTCACTTGAATCTCCAGTAGGTGAGGAAGAGGATTCTAGCTTAGGTGATTTTATTTCTGACCCACATGCACTAGATCCATATGAATATACAGCAAAAATGAAGCTTCGAGAGGAGCTTGATGCAGTACTTCGTACACTAACGGAGCGTGAGGAAAGAGTATTAAGATTACGTTTCGGTTTAATCGATGGTAGACAAAGAACACTTGAAGAGGTTGGTAAGGAATTTAACGTTACACGTGAGCGTATTCGTCAAATTGAAGCAAAGGCATTAAGAAAGCTTAAGCACCCATCAAGAAGTAAGAAGCTTAAGGATTTCATGATTAAGCATTAATGGATAGAATCAATTTACTTGCATCCCTTTGCGAGGGAAGCGAATGTGTTTGTGATGTAGGCTGCGATCATGCCTATGTCGTAGTTAAAGCCTTACTTGATTATAACTGTAAAAGAGGAATAGCTGCAGACTTAAATGTAGGACCACTTTCTAGTGCTGAGGAAACCATAAAAAATAAAAACTTACTAGATAGAATTGATATAATTCTATCCGATGGCTTTAAAGCAATCAGCAAAGATTTTGATACAGCAGTCTTAGCTGGTATGGGTGGAAATCTCATTAAGGATATCTTAAGCGATTCATTAGATAAAATAAAAGATAAAAAATTAATATTAGAACCAAATAATGATCAAATGGTCGTAAGAAAATTCCTAATGGAATCAGGATTTAGGATTATAGATGAATATGCGATTTCAGAAAATGGAAAATATTATGAAATCATTGTTGCAAAAAAAGGTGATATTACCTATACAGAAAATGAATTGAAATTTGGTCCTGTATTATTAAAAAAGAAGCCTGAGGCATTTATTTCTTATTACAATCGTA
The DNA here is from genome assembly GCF_034179385.1 of Anaeroplasma sp. Lineage (NCBI taxonomy): Bacteria > Bacillati > Mycoplasmatota > Mollicutes > Anaeroplasmatales > Anaeroplasmataceae > Anaeroplasma > Anaeroplasma sp. Next base: position 303 of record NZ_JAXFPY010000064.1, on the reverse strand, counting down.
AAATGGATTTATTGATGAGGGTAATTGACACGACAATGGATCCATTAACAAAAATGCAAAAACAAAAGGAAATAAATGATATTACATCAGCCATAAAATAAATATTAAAAAGTATATCCAGCCCTTTGGATATATTTTTTCACTTTTAATAATTTTTTGAATATGATACAATAAATTCCTGAGGTGGTTTTATGGACTATAAAGATTTATTTAAGGATATTGAAGCTTATGAGACGATTATTATTGAAAGACATACTAGACCAGATTTAGATGCCTTAGGAAGTCAAATAGGCCTATCTTTAA
>NZ_JAXFPY010000054.1:0-2277 GCF_034179385.1 Anaeroplasma sp. | reverse complement strand
TATGCTTTCTTACACATTCTTGAAAGAAATCTATAGATAAAAAATTCACCTCTAGTAGATTTTAGTTTTTGTTTTAAAACTTTATATCTTTTCACATCAATTCACCTCCTCTCTTTTTTATATAATACACCCTATTTTGACATTATTCATGTCTATTATAAAAATATTTTATTTTTTTTATACCTACTTAATACAAATATATACGAATAGTAATAATAAATAGAGTTTTAAATTTATTAATAAAATAAAAATGCTTTGGATAAATTCCAAAGCTTTTTTTGCAAAAAAATAGAGCTATAAAGCTCTATTCACCCTTCTTTTTGGATACCATATCCTTAAATTTATTTAAATCCTCTAGGAATTCAAATCTTGCAATGAAGAATTCATTTCCCATATCTGATGCTAAAGCCTCATCCATTCTACCATGCATTTGAATGAATGGATATTCCTTCTTAATATCTTCATAGGAATATTTGTATTCAAAGCGATCGCGTCTACCATAGAATACACAATAATATTTAGGATAATCCATATTTACATTTCTAATTTCATCATAACAAATGATATCTGCCCAGATTTGGTATGTATCTAGAGATTGACCAAAGTTGATGATATCTGGAGTGAATCCTCCTGGTGGACGCATGTTCACCTCTAAGGCTACAATGTCTCCAGCTTTACCAAGACCATGCTTATCACATCTTAAACGGAAGAACTCTAAATGGAAATAACGGCTCTTAATATTAAATGCCTTTAAAACCTTTTGTCCAACCTCTTTAATATCCTCTGGAACTTCCTTATTAACATAATAGGTGCACTCTAGATTTTGATTTACAATATCCATAATGGATGGTGGGAAAATTTCATTATCACAGAATACTACATTAGAATTCGAATCACATACTCCATCGAAAGAAGTAATATCTCCTGTTATGAATTCTTCCATAATATATGGTACATGGAATCCTTGTGCATAAAACCTTTCTAAGTCCTCCTTAGATTCAATTTTATATGTAGCTGCAGCACCAACGCCAACATCAGGCTTAACAACTACAGGATATCCAACCATATCAATAAATTTTAAATCCTCCTCGATGGATTTACAAAAAGCATATCTTGCAACAGGTACACCCGCTTTAATATAAAATTCCTTCATTTTAGATTTTGAAGTATAATGCTCTACATCAGAAAGCTTATCGCCTTTAATATTGAAATCTGTTCTAAGCTTTGCATCCTGTCTTAGCCAATATTCATTATTGGATTCAAGCATATCAATTTTGCCATATTTAAATGCAAAGAAGGCAACAGCCTTATATACTTCATCATAATTCTCTAAATTGCATACCTTATAATATTCCGTTAATGCATTTTTTACTCTTGAATCAAGCTCGTTGTATGGTGTGTCACCTACTCCAAGTACAGTTACTCCGTTCTTTTTTAGCCTATCGCAGAAATTGTAATAATTCTTAGGAAATGCCGGAGAAATAAATACAAAATTCATCTCAATCACCCTCAAAAATTATATCACTTTGTCAAAACGGAATATAGTTTTTTTTGCATTTCACTCTTTTAAAAACGTTTACGATAAAGTATAATAGGAATAAGGCTTAAAGGAGGCATTAAAATGTTTGGTAAAAAGAAGAAAAAAGATCAGTTCGATGAAAATGAATCTGTAGAAATTACTGAAGATGATTTAGAAACTACTGGTGAAGATAAAATCATAGAAGATGATTCCGTAGAGGATAATTTCGAAACAAAAGAAGAAAAGGAAAAAAGAGAAAAGCAGGAAGCTAAGGAAGAAGCGAAAGCCTTAAAGAAGCAAGAATTAGAAGAAATTAATGAAACCTTAGATCCAACACCTAAGACTCGCTTAGGTACAAACTTCAGAATGTATAAATTCATTATTAAGATTCTTATTTTTGCAATATTAATCGCATTCGCAATTTTATTGTTTGCTTTTAAGATAGAATTAATTGGTGCGGTTTATATGATAACTGCTGTCATAATTCTTTTCTCAGCAATTATAAGATTGATTCCGCTTCTTAAAACTACGAAATCTAAAAGAGCTCGTTTGATTTTATTGATTCAATGCTTGATTCATATTACAATAGGTGCTTATTTAATATTAGCTGCATTCTATCATTGGGATAAATGGAATCAACTATTAGCTGATGATGCAAGAGCAAATACTCTTGAGGAATTATATAAAATGTCTGGTGGAAAATTTGCTGAATTTAACGTCCAGGCATATGCTTATATTTTAGTAATTTTCTTCTATAC
>NZ_JAXFPY010000047.1:0-2739 GCF_034179385.1 Anaeroplasma sp. | reverse complement strand
TCCGTTCTTATGATTTTACCATCAATACCGCTAGTTCTTTTACCTTTATTTCTTTTGGTTACTACATAAATAGCATATAATAAACTCCTTTTATCATTAACTAACAGTCTACATAGACTGTTAACTTTTCTATAGTCACCTGCTTTCTCTGCTTCAAATATCCGTTTTTTGTATCTTAAATATGGCGTACCCAATGGATTTCCATTCCTTTTCAAGTACTATTTTGTCTGATTCCACAGACTGCAATATATCGCTATATCCAGTTTTCATTGCCTAAATCACACTCTCATAAAATTTTATATTTATTTCACATTCAAGATATCTTCCGTTTTAAATGAAACAAAAGATACACCTGCTAAAAGTCAGCATATCCCACACAGTTATTATATTTGTCAGTTTACTGATAATCTTTCGATTAAAGCGGGCATTTGCTTCCTTTAGCATCCCATACCCAGAAAAGAACATCAGACTTCCTCACGGTCACCCTACCACGCGTATGTGTGGACATTTCAGGGCTTACCAAATTAACCAGTTGTTAGATACGATTAGGTTAGGTTCTCCAATTACACCGACTGGCATCAGGGTTGTGACATATATACACGAATGGCCACTCGTGTATGTCCTTTTACCCAGTAATACAGTGGCTCTTCGAAACTTCCTATTCACTGCTGTACATTACGATGCTTTTATCAAGAGTTCACGGGCGTTAACCTTACTAATCTTTCTCTTGCCCTCGTGTTGTTGGAAGTTACAACAACGATTAGGCTTTAACCTTTCATGCAACCCACCTCACCGTTGCCGGTGACGCAGTTTCAAGGGAAAATAACGCGCACAACAACGTTATCAGTATAATAATACTGCACTAACATATGCTAATTAAGCATATAACAAATTACTGGTTCTATCTTGTCGCACAGCCATTGTATACATAGCCACTAGCTTTTCATTTCCTAGTTTCTTTGCTTTCTTTTCTATGTCTTTACAATTACCTTTTAATGTTAATATCTGGTAATGGTCACGTTTTTTGTATTTCTTTTTGTTTTGGAGTAGCCAGTATGCTATGGAATTCATAGCTTGGCAAAAGTTTGTCCAACTAATATAATTATCTGACATACATTATAATTTGTATTATCTTATTTATTATGTTTTTTATATAAATAATATAATAAAAAATATTGCCAGTTCCAAGTGTTAAAACAATCAATGTTTACACAAAGACATCATCAATAAAATCAACAGTTATTGTTTTAGATGCAATATAATGAATCATCATTTACATTAACGGCGACGTTTCTGCAAATCAAAATGGTTTTTAAAATGTGATGTATATAAAATCATTTAATAATTGTCAAGGCTACGATTATGAATCCATTCACGATGTTTACCAATAGCTACCCTAATGATAACTTCAATAAGGTCAATTTCATCAATTTGTTTGAAGTAATATTGTGCTGGTCCTTCCAACATTTGCCTGAGATCATAAAAAGGCCTAGGTTTGACTGCGTCAGGATTCATCAAACCATAATTCTTTAATAGCTTAACATTCTCTGTTTCATATTTCTCTAACTTAGATTTCTGCACTTTACCAGCTACAGTCTTTTCTTTCTTGTCAAATATTTTAGCTATTTGTGATGAATCAATTAGAATACTGGATTCTATTAACAGTAATGTTATGTCCTTTCCTTTAACTGTTATTGTTGTTGCATATGAATTTTCATTATCTAAAAATAATTTCATTTTATAGCCTCTATATAATAATATAGCTACTTTATTAAATAAATTTTTTTTAAAATTATAATGGGTCAAATACAATACACTAAAAGTTTATGCAATGTAGATAATATATATGAATTAGGTGTTAATTTGCAAAAAATAATAGACTTGGATAAACTTGTTAAAAAGATAGATAATCTTTACTACCGATCAATTGTAGCATTTTATAAGGATAAACCTGTCAATTCAATAGTTAATGATTTAAATTCTATTAAAGAAGCATTAAATAACTATGGTAAATTATTTATTCAATTTGGATTTTTTATCTATGAAGATTCTCATTTTATATTTGATGACCCTTATGTACTTGAAGGAATTAAATATAATAGTAATTTCCACCAAACTCAGATATCTACTATTATATCCACATCAGAAAATTTGAATGATGAATATTATGATAAATATAAATATTCAGAGGTAAGATTTGGAAATGATGAATATAATCATTTTGTGGCAGGATATGGAATTTATCTAGATAATGATTTAAATGTAGAATATGGATATATAACAGCAAATTACTCAGCAAGTCCAATTAATACTACTATTGTAGATAGAACATATCATGATTTTAAAGATGCTCGTGATGGAGATAGAATTAAAGAACATATATCTTCATTAATAAATCGTGAAGATATTTGGAAAACAGATGATACACCAATTGTAAGGAAAACAGATGATGTAGCCATAAGAGGTGGTCTTGCTCAAGAAGAAATTTTAAAATTTTTACATAATATTAAAACTGAATTAGTATATTTTATAAATGGTAACTATTTTGATATTAAGCAAGTCGATGATATTTTAAAGGAATTAAATGAAGAAAACATGTTTATTGGGGATCCTATTGATGGACTGTCAGATAGGGTTTTGCATGGTGGTGGAAAATTAATTTTTAAAATCACAGATGATGTGGGTTTTTATGTTTATACTAAATTAGAAAAAGAATTAGAACATTATCATAGCATTTTA